>JAYRWZ010000177.1:0-11104 GCA_041917875.1 Chloroflexota bacterium
CCATTGTGCTGCGTTTTTCACCGGCAATTACATTTACAGATGCTATTATAAATGCGGCACCGTTTTATGATAGATTTTCACTTCTGACAGGGAAAGCTGAGGCAACAATTTCTATACCTCAAAACAGACAATTCGATTCATTGTTTCTTTCTTCGATTACCGTTGTAAATTCTACGGCGCTCAATGTGTTGTTTTCAAAGAAAGCAGATGAAATGTCCGTAAAGGAGTTAAACAATTATACTATCGAACCGGAAAGATTTATTACTTCGGTGCGTGTTGATAATGAATCGTCGGTTACATTGTTTCTTGACAGCTCTGCGCCACTTTTGCCGATTGGACAAAACTATATACTCACTGCAAAAAACTTACGTGATATATCAGGTCAGCCGATGACACGCGGTGCCGGTTCATTCATTGGTTTTACTTTAGCTGCAGACAATGGTAACGAGGCGTTTATCTACCCTTCTCCGGTGCGCCTTTCGGACAAACAACCCGTCTTTTTTGGCAACTTGCCACCTCGCGCCACTATTACCATTATGACAATAGAAGGTGTGCGTTTACTAACACTCGAAGAGACAGATGGCAATGGCGGTATAGAATGGAATGGTTTAACAGAAAATAATGAAGAGTTATCAACCGGCGTATATTTATACAGAGTTGAAGGTTATGATAAAAGTGGCAACACTATTGAACCTGTTTTGAAAAAATTTTCGGTAAAAAAATAATGAGTTGTGTATCCTTCTGATTACATGAGAATTATTATCAATATGAAAAATATATTTATCTCTCTGCTGCTCTCAACTTTAACTTGGAGCTTTGCATCAGGTCAAGATTCTATCATTACTAAAAGCAATTGGCACATTGGTGCTTTTGGTAATTATCATTTCATGGAACATATAACGGAATTGCCTGTGTTCTTTGGTTCTTCAGATTGTGGTGTGTTCACCGAAGGGCAAAACAATGGCATATCAGCGGGATTAAGCATAGAATATTCGCTTTTACCCGATTTCCTCTCTTTATCCGGTCGCATTGGTTATAGCAGTCGTCCCGGCACTTTATCAACATCAATTGCAAATTTTGAAGTCTTTGAGCCGCAAAGTCGAACATATCAACCACTTGTTCAAAAGCATACATTCGATGCCGTTTTAGACTATCTTGTGTTCGATGTGGGTATAATCGTACAACCACTGGAAGAAATTCCTCTACGTTTGCGTCTTGCTGCTGATGCGGGAAATCCTATTTTCGCTAATTCATTTCTTCAAACAGAGGAAATAACATCGCCCAATACCGTACTTTTTCCCGATGAAAGAAAAATTCGCATCAATGATCAAGGAATTAATCAAACAGCAACCACTTCCTATAATGCAAATGCCATATTGTCTTACGATCTCCCGGTAAGTACAGTATCAGCTTTATCTTTAGAATTCGGTTATCGCTATGGTTTGGCTGATATTGTATCCGATGCTCAATGGAAACAACAATCCTATTTTGGAGGCATTGCCTTCCGAACTAGAATTGGTGACGATAAATTTTTACCGCCGCCACCACCGGCTCCCAAAATTGACACCATAATTCCACCACCCCCTGCCGTCCGTATAGAAAATAAAGAACCGGCAATTCGTTTTGCCGCAGTTTCTGCCCAGCCAATCATTATCGAAGAAACTATTGTTACACAAACCTTTCCCCTACTACCATATATATTTTTCGATAGTGCTAATGCAGTGTTACCCAATAAAATGAAGCATAATAAAAAAACCGGATTTAACGAAACGGATTTACCCAAAGATATGCTGCAAACTTATTATCATTTACTTGACATTGTCGGAAAAAGATTACTCGAATCCCCTCAATCTGTTATTACAATTGTGGGAAATTCGGACGGGATAGAAATGGCATCACAAAAAGAACGATTAGCTATTGCAAAACTAAGGGCTGCCACTGTAAGTAATTATCTTAAAAATGAATGGAAAATTCCTGCATCACAGATAACAACTGAAATTCGCGATACACCCAAAATACCAACCAATATTCGATATACTGAAGGTTATGAAGAAAATAGACGTGTCGAAATTTATACGGATGACCCACAAATACTTCGTCCGGTTGTTCATTCACGATTTTTGGAATTTTCAGGAATTCAACGTATTCAGGGCTTTAATGCCGTCACAAGAAAAGATATTCAGCCACGCAGTTGGAAGATTGTGCTGCGAGGAAAACAAGGCGAGATTGTTGCAAAAAATGGAACTCTCGCACCTCAAACACAATCGTTAGAATTACCGCCCTCCATTATTGCCGATATAAAAAACCATGTATTTACCGGTGATTCACTCAAAGCTCTGTTATCGCTGACTTTTGACGATGGTTCAGAACTTAACTCAGAATGTTCTTTGCCGGTGTTTACATCAAAAAATGTCTTTGAAGTTAGTCGTTTATCTCTTATTGTTTTTGACTTTAATCGTTTCGACATTTCATCACAAAACAAGCGTATGATGCAACAATTTGTCAAAGATGCGATAAAACCCACATCACAGACAACAATTACGGGTACAACCGACCGTTTGGGAGAATCGGATTACAATATAGAATTATCAAAATCGAGGGCATTTTCTGTACGTGATTATTTATTATCTTTACAACCTACTCTTCAATTAAAAGATGTTAAAGGCATAGGTGCATCAATTTTACCTTTTGATAATAATGTGCCTGAGGGTCGCTACTATTGCCGCACGGTATCTATTGAGGTTAAAACACCTGTTCGATAGTATTGTAATATTATTCCGGCAATGAAATGAGTTGGGCGGGTTAATTGCTTCAAATTCTTAATGCTGTAATAATTATGGTGTTTCTGTGAGATGAATACCGGGGGTTCTGTCAATGGTATATTGCAATTCCCAGTCATTTTTAAAAAGGACAACGGGTCTTTGTATTTCATCATACGCCATTTCCACCGACGTAGCCGGAAGGATATCACCTTGCAGCCAACGCATACGCTTAAATTGTAAATAATCCAAACGAACAATTTCATTATATTCCGATTCCATTCTCCACGTAAAAACTTGAAGTTGTAATTCACCCACAACGGCAACAATCGGACTCGGTGAGCCATTTTTATCGGTAAATATTTGAATAACGCCCTCTTCACCCAATTGTTCAATTCCTTTTCGAAATGATTTACTGTATGTACCTGTTTTAGGAAATACCCGTGCGAAAATTTCGGGTGCAAATCGTGGGAATTGCGGTATAGTGCAGGCATTACCTGTGCTAATGACATCGCCCACTTTAAATAATCCCGGATTCGTAAGACCTATAACGTCACCCGGATAAGCAACATCTATAATTTCACGATCTTGGCCGAATAATTGAAACGGATAATTTAACTTGACTTCTTTGCCTGATTTTCCATGAACAACGGTCATTCCCCTCTCGAATATTCCGGACATTATTCTGACAAAAGATATTCTGTCACGATGAGATTTATTCATGTTTGCTTGCACTTTATAGACAAAAGCACTGAATATAGGTGAATCAACTTGCATATCACCTTGAGAAGTGGACATTGGTTGCGGAGATGGTGCGTATTCAAGTAAGTGTTGCAAAAAATTCTCGACACCGAAATTGGTAATTGCACTACCGAAAAATACGGGCGTACATCGTTCATGAAGAAAATCATCATGATTAAATGGTGGCAACACAGTTTCAATAAGTGCTAAATCATCAATGAATTTTGCATGTTTATTCTCACCTAACATTTCTTTGAACGAAGTGTCGTGTATTGAACCAACAGAAACGGGTGCTCTGTACATCCCCCCCACAGTCCGCTCAAATAAATGAAGACATTGATTCCTTCGCTCATAGACTCCTCTAAACTCGGAACCATCGCCGATGGGCCAGGACATAGGAACTGCAGTAATCCCGAGCACAGATTCGACATTATCCAAGAGCTCAAAAGGATCCAATGCCGGTCTGTCCATTTTATTGATGAAAGTAATAATCGGTATTCCCCGATCTCGGCACACTTTGAACAACTTGATAGTTTGTTCTTGCACACCGCGTCCTGCATCAAGTAACATTATCGCACAATCCACAGCCATGAGAGTTCTGTATGTATCTTCACTGAAATCTTGGTGTCCGGGTGTGTCGAGCAAATTGAGTAGATAACCGTCATATTCTACTCTCATAGCGCTGGAAGAAACTGAAATTCCTCTTTGTTGTTCTATACCCATCCAATCGGATTGGGTCGTGGCTCGTTTGCCTCCCATAACCGAGCCGGCACTGTGAATTGCACCGGAATAAAGCAATAACTTTTCGGTAAGCGTGGTTTTTCCTGCATCAGGATGTGAAATAATGGCTACTGTTCGGCGGCGCTGTATCTCTTCTTGTAATGTCATGATTGGCATATTTATAATGTATAGAGTGCAAAAATACCAAACTAAGTAGTCGCTTTCGGCAATTTGGTATAATTCTATACGTCTCGGGTACAAAATTTTACTTTATCTTGGTATTTATTAACATGAAAATTCGTACGGTGCTTCTTCTTTGTGTGTTTTCACTCGTATGGTTAACACAATCATGTGCTGAAGAACCGCAAAGGATAACTCTGAAACCTCAAAAGGCAAGAACAACGATGAATGATAAACAACAAATGGAAACAGCTATTCTTGGTGCGGGCTGCTTTTGGTGCGTCGAAGCCGTGTATCAGCAGCTTAACGGTGTTATGTCCGTACAATCCGGATATTGTGGCGGAACTCAAGACAAACCTACATATAAGGAAGTTTGCACGGGGACTACCGGGCATGCAGAGGTTTGCAAGATTGTTTTTGATCCTTCTATAATTTCATTTACCGAATTGTTAGAAGTTTTTTGGAGTGTCCATGACCCGACAACTCTCAATCGCCAAGGAGCGGATGTCGGCACACAATACCGATCGGCGATATTTTATACAAATGCTACACAAAAAGAACTTGCAGAAACATATAAAAAACAATTGGATGCCGCTCATACATTCTCTGACCCGATTGTCACCCAAATCACGGCAGCCACAGAATTTTTCCCTGCCGAGGATTATCATGCCGATTACTTCAATCGCAATCCGAATCAGGGCTATTGTACAATGGTTGTACGTCCGAAAGTTGAAAAGTTTAAAAAAGCATTTTCAGATAAACTAAAAAAGTAAATTGTGTTGAATTGACTAAATTCAATGCCATTACTATATTTTTTTCAACGAGTTACATCATCTTTTTGAGAACAGCTTTCTTTTGAGATGTATATTCCGTTTTCGTCACGTCAATTTTTCGCTGCAATTTTGTGAATTATCTAAGCATATATTTTATCACACATTCATTAATGGAGAATATCCGATGATCGTAGGTCTTCCTAAAGAAATTAAAAACAATGAAAAACGCGTAGGTCTTGTTCCGGGCACTGTCGCCGAACTTGTACGTAATGGTCACACTGTTCTTGTTCAAGATACTGCCGGTATCGGTAGCGGTTTCAGCAATGACGATTACATTAAAGCAGGCGGACAAATCG
This sequence comes from Chloroflexota bacterium, assembly GCA_041917875.1. Taxonomy (GTDB): domain Bacteria; phylum Bacteroidota; class Ignavibacteria; order Kapaibacteriales; family UBA961; genus UBA2353. Next base: position 5,530 of record JAYRWZ010000177.1, read on the forward strand.
TTGCAACTGCTGCAGATGTTTACGGTGGCGCTGATATGATTGTCAAGGTCAAAGAACCGATCGAACCTGAATATCCTCTTATTCGCGAAAATCAAGTACTTTTCACATATTTTCACTTTGCTGCCAGTCAAGAGCTTACCGAAGCAATGATGCAACGAAAAGCAGTATGTATCGCTTATGAAACTGTGATGAAAAATGACGGCTCACTTCCGTTGCTTATTCCTATGAGCGAAGTAGCAGGGCGAATGGCTCCGCAAGAAGGCGCTAAATATTTGGAACATCCAATGGGCGGACGTGGCATTTTATTGGGTGGCGTACCAGGTACGCAGCCGGCACGTGTTTTGGTTCTTGGTGGCGGAATAGTAGGAACGAATGCTGCTAAAATTGCAGCCGGCTTTGGTGCTCGTGTTACTATTTTCGATACCAATTTGTATCGCTTACGTTATCTCGACGATGTGATGCCAAAGAATGTCACAACCATGAAATCGAATCCTTTCAATATTGCTCATCAATTGGAACATGCCGATTTGGTTATCGGTGGTGTACTCATTGCAGGTGCAAAAGCTCCTAAGCTCATCACACGTGATATGCTCTCCTTGATGAAAGAAGGTTCCGTGATTGTTGATGTTTCCGTTGACCAAGGTGGTTGTATCGAAACATGTCGTCCTACCACCCACGCCGACCCTACGTATGTTGTTGATGGCGTGGTGCATTATTGCGTTGCCAATATGCCCGGAGCAGTGCCTTTTACTTCTACTATCGCATTAACTAATGCAACATCCGACTATACCTTGCAACTTGCAAACCTCGGTTGGAAAGAAGCCTGCAAACAAAACAAAGAATTGATGTACGGTCTCAATATGATTGGCGGGGAAATCGTATATGATGCTGTTGCGGAAGCTTTTGGTTTCTCATCAACATCCGTAGATGCTTTTTTGAGCTAATACCCTTACATTGTTAGTCATAAAACCCAATACCGTACGGTGTTGGGTTTTTTATTTCTGCGGAATGACATTGACACGTTCCCTGCATATTATTATCTATATATTTGATTTTATTACAGTTAGTGTACGGCGAACACTTAGTGTATAAAGTGCTGTCCGCAATAATAAAGTGGGCTGATTGCTTTATCATTCATAACTTTGCAAAGATTTTATCACAAATTGACATTATACTATGAAGCGTTATGCACTTATTTTAGGCAGTTCAAGCGGCTTTGGGCGCGCTGCTGCACTTGAACTTGCAAAAGAAGGTTTTGGTATTTATGGCGTACACTTAGACAGAAGTGCAACTATGCCTATGGTGGAAGAATTAAAAGCTGAACTGACCGATTTAGGTGCAGACCCTGTGTTCTATAATGTCAATGCTGCTGATGCTGACCGCCGTGCTGAAATCATTAACGATATCAGCGAACGCAGTGGTGGCGCGGCTTCCATCGGCGTACTTGTTCATTCGCTTGCTTTTGGTTCATTGCAACCCCTTGTTTTCATACAGGAAGGCGATAAACCTGTTACTCAAAAGCAATTGGAGATGACTCTCGATGTTATGGCAAATAGTTTGGTGTACTGGACGCAAGATCTCGTAGCAAAAAATCTATTCTGTGAAAACTCTCGCATTTTTGGTTTGACCAGTGCGGGTAGTCGTCGCGCTTTACCGATGTATGGTGCGGTTTCTGCCGCCAAAGCTGCAATGGAAGCATATTGTCGTCAACTTGCTATGGAGTTAGCACCTTTGAATATTACTGCCAATGCAATTTGTGCCGGTGTGACCGATACTCCAGCATTGAAAAAAATACCGGGCAATGATATCATTATTGGAAATGCAATGATGCGCAATCCGAATCACCGACTGACAACTCCTGATGATGTGGCTAAATTTATTCGTTTATTGAGTAAGCCGGAATCATCTTGGGTTAATGGCGATGTGATTCGTGTGGATGGTGGAGAAGATGCTATTGACTTAACGTGGTGGAAACCTAACTCATAATTTATTTCTCAAGGAGGATATGATGAAGCAGCCCCTGCATTTATGGGTTTTGGCATTTGCCGTCATGTACTTTGCTTGCTCAATCCCAGCTATGGCGCAGCGACCTATTCGCAGCACAGTCTTTTACAAACGTCCTTCGCCTGAATCTGTAAAAGCTAAGGAAGATCTTGACAACCAGGATATCAAAGACCGTAGATTTTCCGATACAATTACGATTGCGGAACAGGGCGAAAAGATAAAGAAATCATCCGGAAAACGTATTGAGATTGAAGTTGACGAAGCAATGAAGCTCTTTGACAACCAGGACTACGGAGCGGCACAAGAGCGTTTCAGACAACTATCGGGCACGATTTCGGCTAATGATCCTTTGCTTATGGAGGTCTTATTTATGTCGGCCGAATGCGATGCTGTAACAGCACAATATAAAGAAGCCGAGAAACAATTAGTGAAATTGACAACAAGAAGCGATATTACGCCCGTAGTGCTTGAGAAAGCTTTAGTACGACTCGGGCATGTTTTCTGTGCACAACAAAAATTAGGTGAAGCAGGGCAGGCTTTCAAAAGATTAACGCAGGAGTTTCCCGAATCTAAATATATAAAACTTGCAGATTGTTCGGCTATAAAGTAACAGATATCCTGTATAAAACTTATACACTGATCTACGTGATTTTCACTATTGCAACTCTATGTTGTTAAACGCTTTTGTATCAGTATATGTTCATGCAGGATAAAAAATCACGATGGTTTATTACTCTTTTTTCGATAATATGAATAACCGAAATACAGCAACAAACCAACAACTAATGTTGGGGTAATAAATTGACTGTACATGGTTAAATACTCATTAATCGTTCGCCAACGCTCGCCAAGCAGCATACCGGCAACAATAAGCAAAGAGTTCCAAGCCAATGCACTGATTGCCGACAATAATAATGTCCGTCCAAATGGCAACTGTGATATTCCCGCAAAAAGTGAAATCACTGCACGAGTGCCGGATAAAAATCTATTTACAACAATTAACCAATTGCCATAGCGACGAAACCATTCTTCTGCTTTGGTGATTGAGGCAATAGGCAAAAATGAAAATCGAGGCGAAGTGGTTATTGTGTTTCCAAACTTACGACCAACAATATACATAGTACTAAATCCGGCACATCCGCCAAGTGTTGATGCAAGAGCCAAACTATAAAAATCTATAGTCCCTATGCCGACTAATGTGCCACAAAATACTATGAGTACGTCGCTCGGCGACGGTGGAAATATGTTTTCTGCATACGCAATAAGAAATGCAAAAAACAATACGCCCAAAGGAGGCAATCCGGTAAGAAATTCAACGAGTGTTTCAATCATATAATTAGCAATATGTTTTATGAACGACAATGTACACCATACACTGCACAGAGATGAGTGTATCGGCTCACAGTTAAAATACTTGCGCACATTTCACGATATTACCGTCGAACATGCTTCGCAATTCATCGGAAAATCCAAGAGCTTCGTATCACTTGTTGAAAATGGCAAAAGAACCGTCAAAATAGATGCACTGATGGCTTTATTACACCTATATCGTTTTCGCCTCTCCGATTTTTTTTTCACTTTAGCCGAACAATACCCGCTTTCACATTATGGTATAGTGGATGAACGGCACAAACGCATTTTTATTACCGGCGATGAACAGCACAGTCCCCTCCTCACTTTAAAATTTGCAGACATCGGCTCGGACATCATCGTACTTGATTTGTTCTTGGAACCGTACTCTCAACTGACAGATGCACCTTTTGCTTTTGGAACAACTCTCAATATTTTACCGCTGGAAGGCAAATTACTTTTACAATTACAGGGTGATGAGATTGTATGCAAAACCGGACATCATATCACATTCGATGCGCGGCAATCATGTATTTTCAGAAATTATGAATCAATAACGCACCATAGTATTATTATTGCAAATAAAAACGAATTATGAAACAATTACAGCGATGCGGAATTATTACGCGAACTATGGGATTAAAAGGTGAATTTATCGTTGAAACAGAGAATTTTAATGCGCTTTTCTCCCATAATGACATACTGTATCTGGGTTTCTCGCCCCAATTTACAGAACCCTATACCGTTGTGAACAGTAAATTTCACGGTAAACACATTCAAGTCTCATGTAAAAATATTTCCGTGAAAGAAAAAGCAGAACTGCTGATCGGTAAAGCCGTGTTTATTGACGCCGATAAAAAAAGCGGTAAATACAAAGAAGAATATATGGTGCAAGAAATTATAGGTTGTTCTGCGATTGACCATATCACCAAACAAGAAATTGGTTCAATTCAGGACGTATGGCAATTACCGGCAAATGATGTGTGGGTCATCATCACACCCGACAAGAAAGAAATATTATTGCCCGTGATTGACACAACCGTCATTGCTGTACATATTGAGAAAAAATGTATTGAAATTTCATTAATGGAGGAAATTGACGGTGATGAATAATACCCATATACGAATAGATATTATTTCCGGTGTTCCGCAATTATTACAAAGCGGACTTGAACACAGCATTGTCGGAAGAGCAAGAAAAAAAGAATTAGTCACCATAGAAACACATAATCTTCATGATTATGCCGATGACACCTACCGCCATATTGATGACACTCCCTATGGCGGTGGCGCAGGGATGATTATACAATGTGCTCCGGTTTTTTCATGCATAGAACAATTACAACAACAGCGCGATTATGATGCCATTATATTTTTAACACCGGACGGTACAACCTTAACACAGAATATTGCAAATCAATTTTCACTTATGAATAATATCATCATGCTTGCCGGACATTACAAAGGTATTGATCAAAGGATTCGCGATACCTTTATTACCCATGAAATCAGCATTGGCGATTATGTATTAAGTGGCGGAGAAATTCCCGCTCTTGTTCTTACGGATGCTGTTGTTCGCTTAATTCCCGGTGCCGTAAGTGATGCGGAATCTGTTCTTGACGATAGTTTTATGCATGGTTTATTAGATGCTCCGCATTATACAAAACCGGCGGATTTTCGCGGCATGAGCGTTCCCAATGTCTTGCGCAGCGGCAATCATGCACATATTCGTCAATGGCGAGAGCGCCAAGCAATTGAAAAGACAAAAGAGCGTCGTCCTGATTTATATGCTCTGTGGCAACAGCATAAAGATTAATCATTTTTTTGGAAAAATACTCACATGAAAATATCAAACGGTATTCTTTTAGACAGCAAAAAAATTGATCCGCCTCCATCGGCTTTGTCCATGGCAAAACGCTCAATGTCTCCGAGTGAATTTGCTGACTATGCGGCTGTACAAATGTACGAAATTACCTACAGCTCGGACGGCTTACTTATAAAAGGATTTCTTGCATTGCCGCCCGCTTCAGAAGAAAAACTTCCCTGTATTATCTTTAATCGAGGCGGCGCAGGTCCGCGAGGAGCACTGACTCCGGAAACTTTATTCGGCTCCGCAGCACTCTATGCAAGCTGGGGTTATGTCACCTTTGCAAGCCAATATCGCGGTCAAGGCGGCAGCGAAGCCCAAGTCGGCGGCGAAGCCCAAGTCGGCGGCGAAGCC
>JAYRWZ010000178.1:0-7715 GCA_041917875.1 Chloroflexota bacterium
ATGATGAACTTGAGCAATTAGATATGTATGAAAAAATTGTTAGAAAAATAGGCGATAAATACAGTAAAAAACTGTTTGCTACATTAATGGAAACAGATATAGAAAAATATAAACACAGAAATACTCTTGTTGCAACAACAACAGTTGTTATGTCTTTGTTGGTAGTTCTGGTTTGGTTGTCTTTGGTTGTTAGCTCTGTTTGGTTGTTGCTTTTTTTCCCGAATATTTTCGCCATCTTGGGTTCTGTGATGTGTTTGCTTCTCGTTATTTATTTACGCCCAAGATTTTCTAAAAAGCCAAAAGATGGTGTTACAAAACAAGAAATGCCTGCATTGTGGGAATTTGTTGAATCATTAAATGAGAAATTAGGAGGAAAGCCGATAGATTATATTGTTGTCAATACTGATTTCAATGCATCAATGGGATATGTCGGAATACAAAGAAAAAAAGTATTAACATTAGGTTATCCACTTGTTTCTCTTTTGTCTAAACAGGAGTTTGTTGATCTTGTTGGTCACGAACTTGCACATAATGTAAATCAAGACCCGGCTCGTGGTTTTTTGCATTATTATGTGTTAAGAAATGTTGGGGCATGGTATTATTTTTTATCACCCCAGGGCATAATGCAAGGCAGTGATGCTAACTATATATTCAAAATAGCTTCTATTCCTTTTTATGTTTTAATGTGGTGCGTTTCCAAAATAGTTCTTGGTTTTCTGTTTGTGTACTATTGGATGATACACTATGACTCACAAAAAGCAGAGTATTATGCTGATTATTTGGGAGCTTCTATGGGAGGAAGCGAGGATTCTGAAAAGTCTTTTTACAAGCTAAGTTATGGTTTTTTCTTGCAACATGTTCAACAACAAGCTGTTGTAGCACCGAATGGTAAAACTATTATACAACGATTAAAAGAAATGATAGAAACAATCCCCGAAAAAGAAATTCTACGTTTGCAAAAATTAGCAACAAGGGAATCTTCGCGGGTAGATTCTTCACATCCTCCAACCACATATCGTATTGAGTTTGTAAAAAAGTTTGCTCCTAAGGTCGGTTTGCTTCAACTCACTCAGGAACACTTTGACAAAATCTGTGAAGAGTTGGCACAACAAGAAGAAAAAATAAATATAAAATTGATAGATGAGTATAAATGGTACATTTCATAAGTTCTTTTTTTAATCAACACTATGATAAAAATACATAACCTTCATAAAGCATTTGGACAAAAACAAGTATTGAACGGCATAGATTTAACCATAAGCGATGGTGAAACATTATGCGTCATCGGTAAATCGGGGTGTGGCAAAAGTGTTTTACTCAAACATGTGGTAGGATTGCTTGAGGGCGATCAGGGGCATGTGGAAGTGGACGGTAAAAATGTTGTCAATTTCACAAAAGAAGAATTGTTTTCTTTGCGTCGTCGTGTGGGATATGTATTTCAAGGTGCGGCTTTATTTGATTCTCTTACAGTATTTGAAAATGTTATTATTAGTCAATGGGAGCATGGCGAGCGTGATACCATAGCATTAACAAAAGAAGCGCAAAGAGTCTTGAGTGCCGTGGGATTATTGCCCGCCTCATCTGCCGAAGGTTTTGCAAAAGAATGGGCAATATTACGCGATAAAAAACCCTCCGATTTATCCGGTGGAATGCGTAAACGTGTCGGTGTGGCACGTGCTTTGGTCGGTAGCCCCGATTATGTGTTTTATGATGAACCGACAACCGGTTTAGATCCCGTTACTTCAGAGCAAATAGACAATTTAATTGCCGAACTTGCTTCCACATTAAATATGACATCCGTTGTTATTACTCACGATATGTTCTCTGTTTTTAAAATAGCAAACCGAGTCGCCATGCTCGATAAAGGTACGGTACGTTTTGAGGGAAGTGTTCAGCAATTATTAGAGTGTAAGGATACCGTCGTTGTTGAGTTTTTGGAACGATATGTGTAATATGTCGCAATTATTTATTGATAAGATTTCTCTATTACGGTATTGAGCATCTGAATTATCTTCTATGGGTGACGAAGAAGAAAATCATCTATAGCATCAGCCACAATATTCGGTTCTTCTTCTTGGGGAAAATGCCCGCATGTTTCTAAACGCACTGTTGTTGAATGGGAAAAACCTCTTTCAAATATGTCTAAATAATGCGGTATAATGATGGGATCTTTCATCCCCCATATAAATAATGTTGGTTTATTGGCAATACTTTGTTTTTTATTCCATAAATCTTGAAACCATTCCTGATCATTAAGTAATGATTGTGCAAAAGCTATTGTGCCGTTACGTTCACGTTTGTTGGAAAATGGTTGGGTATAATGTTTTAAAATATGTTTTGTCGGTTTTTTATCTCCATACATTGTTGGTAAAACAAATCTCGGTGAAAAGTTAAGATACCTGTATAAAAAAGGTAAAAGAGGGTTGCGAAGAATTTTACTGAATTTTTTGAAATGTGGTTCATCGGCACTGCTCCATAACCATGAATTGCTGATAACTATATTTTTTATACGCTCGGGGTGATGTATTGCACAATGTAATCCTATGGGTCCGCCAAAATCATGAACAATAAGTGTGATGTTTTCCAAATTTTTCTGAATCACGAATTGTTCCAAAGTTTTGCTGTGATTGTGCGTAGAATAATCATAGTTTTCAGGTTTATCGGAAAGTCCAAAACCGATATGATCAATAGCAATACACCGATATGATTGTGCCAGTATTTTTATACATTTTCTATAATCGAAACTCCATGACGGTGTTCCGTGAATAAATAGCAAAACATTACCGTACCCTTCATCAATATAATGCAGTTTGCGTCCATTGATTGTCATATACTGTGATGTGAACGGATATTCTTCTTTATCAAGCCATGAAGTATTCATGATTGTTTGCATATATGTGAATAATCACAAAATTACGGTACAATAAAACAAGTTGTCTTGGTATAAACCAAGATGTCAAAATCGTACAGTACGTAATAATTTACTGAAATTGGTTGCATCAATTCCCAGATAGGAGGCAATGTATTTATGAGGAACCATGGTCAGCAAATGAGGGCTGCGTGCACAAAATGCGGAAAACCGTTGTTCCATGGTGAGTGTATGTAATTCCCTGTGACGACGTAAAATACCAATAAGAATATGTTCGGTTGCTTTGCGGAATAATCGTTCAATTGGAGGGTAACGGTCAAAAAGTCTTTGTAAATCATCAAAAGAAAGCGCAAGCAATGTGCTGTCTGTGATGCACGTTAAACAACACGGCGACGGTTGTTGTGTGGGAAAAGATTCGGGGATGGCGCAGAGACTTGGCGGGTAGGTAAAGGCAAGTACAAGAAGTTTTTTTTCATTTTCGATATATGACATTTGCGTACCGCTCTGCACAAAATAAACTTCTTTCTGTATATAGCCCGGCAAAACAATATCTTCACCCTTTTTATATGACCGCGTTTGTCATAATTGAAAAAGTTCGTTGAATACATTATCCTCTAAACGGTGAATAGAAGATAAAAAATCTTGATAAAGATTGCGAGTTGAATCCATGGTGCTCTCGTTGAATTATTGCATAAGTATATATGCGCTTATGGGTGGAATTTTTATTGTTCCCGAATAATATTCAAGACATTGTGATGATGATTGTTGTGCATTGGCAAAACAAGCCCACTCCCCTTCCTGTAGAGTGTAAATCCATTCTTGCTCGGCATGTGTATTGATGATAACCAAACACTCCGTGTAAAGATTGGAATGCTCGGATACGAAACGCATCGTCATTTGATGCGGTAATCCTTGATATGAAAGAGAAATGTTATTTCTTGGGCATTGCCCGAAAAAGAAAGGCATTGCCGTGCGGAGAGAAAATAATCCTTGATAATAATTCCACAGTGCTTGATTGCTGTCTCGATGAGTATAGTTGAGATAATTTGTCGCATTATCTTTATTGTAGCTGTTGTGGTCAAGAGTAAGCATCGAGGGATCTTGCACGGCATCGTTCCATGCAATGACTTTACTGCGTCCGAATTCCTGCCCTTGGTGAATCATAATGCTGCCCTGCGAAATACATAAAAATACCGCTGCTATTTTATGATATGATTGTTGTCGGGGTGAGAGTATTGCATGGGTTTCAGCATCTTCTATACGCACAGGATAGTGATAGTCTCCCAGAGCAATGCGGATGAAATCGCCAAGAGTCATGTCATCATGCGATTCGAGATAATTCACGGAAAAATCAGAAGACGGAAATACAAAGCCGTCTTGCAGTAAAGTACCCGATAGATAGCCGAGTAATGATTCCGGTGTTTGGTGATGGAAAAATTGTCCGAAAACTGCACCTTGACCATTATAGGGATTTTGTCCTTTTATTCCATTGCGAAAAATATCATTCCATGCTTTCCATCCCACGGAAGCGTATCGTTCAATATCATAGAGTCCCCCACCCCACGGTTCTGCAATGATGATAACATTCGGTTTGATGGAGCGCGCTGTTTCTGTGATTAACCGACAAGTTTCTGTGTCAATCATCGCCGCTAAATCGAAACGAAAGCCATCAATATTATACTCTTCCAACCAAAAGCGTACACTGTCAATAATAAGCCGCCGCGCCATGGGGCTTTCCGTATAAAAATCATTACCACATCCGGAATTCCCGATAAATTCGCCGGCGTCATCACAGCGGAAGTATAAAAATTTATCACAATATTTCAAAGGATTCTCATCATAATGCGATACATGATTATAGACTACATCAAGGATAACGGCAATCTGCTCTTTATGCAGGGTTTTTATCATTGTTTTCAGTTCATGAACTGCTTTTCCCTCTTTGCCGCTGTAGTCTCCGGGGACTATGTTGCCATCACTTGCATAATACGATTCCGGCGCAAAGAAAAAACTGGTCATATACCCCCAATGATTGCGGGAATATGGATTCCATGTATTGACAAGCCCTAAAGTCTCTACAACAGATTCATCCTGAAAAGGAGGTTCTATATTGGCAAATTCATGAATGGGTAATAATTCTACGGCATTGATACCCAGATCTTTCATAGAGGAAATGCCGCCTTTTTTACCATATTCCACAAAACCGTTATAGGTTCCTTTTTCTTTGATACCTGCGCTTGGGTGCATGGTCATATCACGTATATGACATTCATAAATGATGAGTTCTCTGTGATCGGCAGGTGGGGAAAATATATCGTCTGACCAATCGAAAGCTGTGTCGAGAATGATGGATTTTGCCGAATGATGATACGTATTATGTGTTACCACTGCTTTGGAATACGGGTCAGCAATAATGATAGCCGAGTTAAAATGTTCCGGTTTTTTGTCGGGTCCCCACACACGATAACCGTAATATCGTTGTGGTATATGTGGTGTTTGATACTCCCACACCCCTTGGTCATCGCGTACCATAGAGAACTCTTTTCCCTCCGTGTCATTATAGTGGTCAAACAGTACAAGAGAAACTCCCCAAGCCCTTGGCGCAAAAAGGCGGAATATTTTCTCAGAGCCATTGATGGAATAACCGAGGGTTTTATCGGAGTAAAGGTGGCGTGCTTGTTCTAAAGTGAATGGTTGAATTGAGGCCATTTTTTATGTTTGTTTTCCATGTTTTGCTCGAAAATACATCCAAAAAGCCATATTGTGGGCGAAGAGGGTGTGATAAAGCAAATTGTTTTGTAATTTTGGATAGCAGCATTTATGAAAAAATATTATACGTATGCCGAATATTGTTCAGTATCGTCTGCCGCATGACGAAAGTCTTCATATCATAGCCATAGAAGCCGGACCGGTGATGACTTGGTGCTATCTGTGTATAGATGAAAGCAGAAAATGCGCCATTTTGTTTGATGCACCATTTGGTTGTATGGCGATCATAGATGAAATCATCGAAGAACACGGTTATGTGCTTGAGGGGTTGTATCTAACCCACTCCCATTGGGATCATACGGCAGATGCGGCACTTATCGCAAGACAATACCATATAACTGTTTATATCCATCCCGATGATAATTACAGACTTATATCTCCTATGGATCATACGCTCTGGCAATTACCCTTTGATATTCTTCCTGTCGAAAATGCAAAGTTTCTTCAAATGGACGAGCAAGTACGGTGCGGCAAATGGGGGTTTTCTATGCGCCATGTTCCCGGGCATACCGAGGGCAGCGTGTGTTTTTATGATGTACAAGCTCATATTTTGATTGCCGGCGATACATTATTTGCAGGGAGTATAGGTCGCACAGATTTACCCGGTGGTAATCATCAATTATTGCTTGATTCTATTCGTGAACAAGTGCTAACTCTTGATGATGCAACAGTTGTTTTGAGTGGACACGGCGAAGCAACGACCATAGGACATGAGCGGCTCAGCAATCCGTATATTGGACAACAAACTGCGCGGTTTTTCGATGAAATGTGATGTGAATACAATGAAAATGAATAATTTTTCATATTTCCGTAATAGTGCGCTTCATTTAGTTTCCATAATTTGCATCTTGATAACCTGTCTTTTCTATTTTGGATGCTATTCGTTTACGGGTGGAGGCAATCTTCCGCCCCATCTAAAAACGGTGGTTATACAAATAACGGCAGACAATAGCGGGCAAGGAATTCCACAATTTAGGGATATTTTGACGCAATCGCTCATCGAGCGGTTCAGAAATGACAATACATTGACTTTAGTCGAACAAAAAGGCGATGCTAAATTGATAACAACGATAACAGCTATCACTGAGGCGACAATCAATTTACGTCAAGGCGAAGTTGAAAGAGAAAGAAAAGTCAATGTTACGGTCAAAGCAGAGCTGTACGATGCAGTAAAAAAGAAAAATTTCATAAGCAAAGACATAATGAACACGCAGTTGTTTGATGTGTCCGGCGGTATTCCGGCAAAAAACGAAGCCGTGAACAAAGCATTGCGACAAATATCCGAAGATGTGTTGCTTGCTGTTATTTCCGGCTGGTGATATTTATGATAGAACATACAAATGGAACTCTGTGATAAACGCAAGGTGCGGTTATCAAATTTTTATAAAAAATGAAGAGTTTTTTTTTAACCAACTGAAAGGTATAGGTGATCTTTCCAAATGGAAGGTGCGTTATTACTTCTCTACATTCTTTCCCTCACAATTTTGTTTGCATTCGGATTGCACGGTTTGGTGATGATTTACTATTATCACAAAACTGCCGGCACTGTGCGCAACACCCCTCCCCAACAATTATCGGATGAATTGCCGGTTGTAACTGTGCAATTGCCGATGTACAATGAAGTCTATGTCGTAGAGCGTCTTGTGAGTGCTGTCTGCGATATTCGTTATCCAAAAGACAAACTTGAGATTCAAGTGTTGGATGACTCCACCGATGAAACTGTGGAAGTTACTCGTCGTTTGGTGGAAGAGTATGCGGCTCAGGGCTTCGACATTAAACACATTCATCGTATTGACAGAACCGGCTACAAAGCCGGTGCTTTAAAGCATGGTTTGGCTATGGCGCGCGGTGAATTTGTTGCCATTTTTGATGCGGATTTTGTGCCGAAACCCGATTTCCTCGAAATGACGGTACCGCATTTTCAAAATGACAATGTGGGTATGGTGCAAACACGTTGGGAGCATCTTAATGAAGATTATTCTTTCCTCACACGTGCACAGGCATTGGCTTTGGACGGTCATTTTGTTATTGAACAACAAGTGCGCAATAAAGCGGGTTTCTTTATCAATTTTAATGG
>JAYRWZ010000179.1:0-5681 GCA_041917875.1 Chloroflexota bacterium
AGACTTTTTTTCATAGTGTTTTCCTACTAATAAAAAAAAACCGATGATGTGCATACACCATCGGTTTTCTTGTGAAAAGTGAATATATTATTCAATGATTACTTTTTGTGTGTCACCTTTTTCGTTCATTAAAAAGTACACACCTGCATTGAGGTCTGAAATGTCCATGGTTGTGCTTTGACGAACAACACGAACTCTGCTGCCTTCATTATTATACAAAGCAGCATCCACAGTATTGTCAAAACGTAATTCGCGCGATGCAGGATTAGGATAGACTTTGATGCCTTGTGATTGTGCATTATCATCTAATTCTTTGATACCCGTGACTAATTTATCGAAACCGGAAACAGCAACAGTCACGGAATTATTGTAAGGATACTGATTATATGAGCTTGGGTGTTGAGAATTGAATAATAATGTGTTGCCATTATCAATAGCGCGTGCACCGGTTACTTCGGCACCATAAGGAACAATTGCTAAACGTGTAAGATTTTCGATTTTCGGCTCATCATCCAAATCAAGAGCAAAGATTTCACAGGCTCGAGCATTCATACCGAAGGGAACACGACCAAATGTAGAACCGTTCAAATCTTCTTGAATAATAAGGTAACGTTTATTTTTTACTTCCAATACCGTAATACCATCGGGATTAGAAAGATGTTTGTCGGGATATGCCGTGAATGGTTTTTTCTCATCTAATTTTGGACCTGCTTCGAGAAAACTTTTTACTTCATTTGTCGCAACATCAAGTTCTAATACTCTGCCATAATAATCGTTAAAATTGCTGCTGTCAACTTTTGTTTTGGAAGCTGTTGCCATATCCGTATAGTGTTTCGGAATACGAAAACCTGCCGCAATATTCTTTTTAATTGTCGCACCCGGAGCATCCGATCCTGTTTCGGTCATAAATAATTTATTTGATTTTTTATCATATGCCAACCATTCGATACGAGTAAAACCTGTAATATTATTTTTTGCAGCCCATTCATGTATATTCATCATTGTATTGAGGTCTTGCGGCACTTCAATCCAATCACCTTGGAATGAATTTTCTTTTTGTTTAAATAAATAAGTTTTTCCTTTTGTGAAGTCACCCGGAGTATCAGCAACAAATTTTGTGAGGAGGGAAGAACCTGCATCACCGTCTTCGCCGATAAAGACTGTTTTATTGTCGGGAAGAATTTCGCCGCCTTCAAATCCTTGACGACCCCAATTATATTGTTTGCGAACAGCTTTTGCGGTGCGTGGGTCAATTTCTACCATCCAGTTAAAGTTCTGATATTTTTTAATTTTTGTACCATTATATTGTGGAAATCCGTTTGGAGTTGTTGTACCGATAGTAAAGTCTGCCGTATCGCGCACGCCCGCACCTTTTTGGAAGATATCATCGCCTGTGCCATCATTATTTGCGCTGCGGAACCATTCTTCAGCAGTCCAAATACGACCATCAGGGCTTTGAATACCACCGCAATTCATACCTGTTTCACCAACAGTATTCACAAAATCAACATTAAAATATTTTCCTGTGCGACCATCCGCTAGTGTTTGGTCAATAACAATAATAGAATCGCCGCTTTTGGCAACTTTAAATACCGTCATGCCGCCGCCATCACCGATATTATCATTAGCTTGTACCATTTCGTGATTAACGGAAACCCAGCCAAGGCCTGTTTCACCTTTTGCTGCATCAGCTTTTGTAAAGCCAATAAAGTCATGCCATTGTTTGGCTTTGCTTGCACCTGCCGGTTTGCCGTATGTCGGCGTAGTTTGTACATCATGTACACCACCAATAAATAAAACCTGATATTTTAACGGCGATGGTGGAACAACAACACTGTGTGTTATATACGGTATCATTGATTTCGGCTGAACTTTTGCAGGAAATTCTGCGCCTGCAGCTTGCGAAATTAACGAAACGGATAATAATCCGACGAGTAAAGATTTTTTCATTTTTCCTCTAAAAAATATGTTAATAATATTCGCAAAATTACTACTTGGATATTACCGGAATTTTATCGTTATATTATTGCTGCAATATTTAATTGTAACTATTTAGAATGAATCCAAATAATTGACTTCTGCAAAAAAAATGGGCGTATCTCCGAAGAAATACGCCCGCTTTTCCGTGTGGGGTAGGAGGAAAAGGAATTATTTGTGAACAGTTACAGGTAATGTTTTTATGCTATTGTTTGATTCAATACGAATGAAGTATAAACCATTTGGCATATCCTGCACATTAATATTGAATTGATACATTCCTGCTTGTTGTTGCTCTGCAAAAAATGTCGAGACAATTTCGCCCATAGCATTAACAAATTGCGCGGTGACCATGCCATTATTTTGCGTGTGATATTGCACTGTACATATAGTATTTGTTGGATTAGGATAAGCAGATACAGTTACATCGGATACGACATCTTCGTTCACGGAAACTATTTCTTCTTGCGCTTTATATTCTGCATTAATCGGATCATATTCTGTCCAATCGGCATCCCAACGTTGCAAGCCCATTGCGCCACGGAACTGTACTTTGTCAAAATAGTCATCATCAATAGCAACTATACCCGATTTGCTGAAATTTGCTCCGCTGAGTAACGGTGAGTTATCCATCGCCGCCGGATTAAATTCCACTATCTCAAACGGACTTTGTATGCCTGCTTTTTGTGGTGATGATTTATCCATTGTATTATTAAATGCAGGAGTATTTATCCATTCAGTTGTCATGCCTGTCGGTGGTGTGCCGCCTGCCAGATTGAGTAGGGTGGAACGAATACCGAACATTGCATTATTGCGGAATTGCAATGAGTCATTTTTTGCTGCATTCATCGTTGTGGTTTGTGCTATTTCCAAACCGCGACCCCAGCCGATAATTGCAGAATTAAAGACGGATGTTCTGGCATTACGGCGTATTTGCATTGCCGCGCCATAACGAGGATTAGGAACTTTTGATGTATCGTTGATTGGTCCAATCAATGTCATGTTAGAAAAGATGGGGGATGTCAGTGGTTTTCTTGTCGAACCGCTTGCATCATTGTCCATTTCCATTGCTTGGCTTGTGGACTGATCCGCTCTGTTTGGATGACGTTGTGCAATAGCGAATTGTACTTTGCCGCTCCAGCCATTATCACCGTCAAAATCATCATCTAAAGCACCGATGGAAATAAGATGTTTACCATTTACCGTACCGCCAAACCATTCGAATGAATCATCATTGGCATAGCTGACCTGCACATTATTCATGACTGTTTTACGACCGACACCGCCCATGGTTAAGCCATTTAATTCTTGATTTGGTTGTAATGCAAGACCGCCAAATTCTATACGAACATATTCAAGAATACCGCTGCTGTCATTATCATCATTACCACCATAATACCAGCGCGTTTTATTATTAGGATCGGCTACTCCACCTTCCATGGCAGCTTCACCGCCCGGATTATTAATGGTGGCTTTTCCAAAGATGAGCAATCCGCCCCAGTCACCGGATTCGCGTTGTCCCGGAGCTGCAAGACTTGAAAATACTATCGGTAATTTTGGTGTACCTTTTGCAATAATTTTTCCGCCTCTATTTACAACAAGTGCGCAATTTTTTCCTACCGAATCACCAAGGATTATTGTACCCGGTTGAATGATTAAAACACCGCCATTGTCCACATGGACATATCCGCGTAAGCCATAAATTTTTGTATTGGAAAGAACAACACGTTTACTGATGCCACCGGAGAGTATAGAATCTACTTTACTTGCTGTTGGACGGAATATTTCAATCGGATTATCGGAAATATCGAATTTTGCTTCATCCGATAATAATACCATGCGAACATATCCCGTTTTTGTTAATTGATCGGGCACGAGGAAACCACCGACGATGCGTCCGCGACGGAATGTGCTGCTTCTGTTACTGTCAATGACATTTTCCAATCCTTTAATGACATTCCATGGACCATTCGCTGATGTACCATACTCAAAACGATAACGACGACGATAGCCGCCTACTGTATCGTAGGTAATATCTAATGACCGACCGGGACGATAGCGTTCACCTGATGCTGCGCCCGGAGTGATGATGCGAACAACACCGTCCACAGGTTTGTCAACTGTGATAGTAAATGGTTTATCATTTTGAGAAGTAAGTGCTTCAATAGGATTGCCGTTTTCTGCAAGTGCTGTCATGCGAACATATCCAGACATTGTCGCAACATTGGGAACAGTAAAACCGCCGACAATTTTTCCGCGATTAGCACCTGCATCTAAAACATTGGTTGCGCCTTGTATATCATTCCATTGCTCGGTATCATTTAAGCGATATTGAAAACGGAAACGTGATCCGGCTGTTGCTGTCGTATCCCATGTAATATCCACCTTGCTGCCGCCTTTGAGTGATGCAGAACTTGCAGGTGTTACTAAGCGAATACCAACAACTTTGAAGGGCTGTGCATTGATAGAACTGATGCTTGTGGGACTTCCATCCTCATTCAGCACGGTCATTCTGACAAAAGCTGTTTCGGTTTGAGCAAGAGGTAAGACTAAGCCGCCGACAATTATTTTATCATTGTTGTCTTCAACCATTTCAGCACCCGGAATCGGTGTCCAAGGTCCTGAATTTGATGTTGCATACTCGAAACGTAGTTTCATCGTGCCGATTAATTCGCCCTGCGGTTCTTGTTTCCACGCTAATAATTGACGCGTAGCCGCACGATAGACTTCGCCGCCTTTGGGTGAAGTAAGTGTATAAGATACAATTGTTAAAGGTCCGAGAATGCTGGAGGCATCAGGGTTTATTGAGCCATCATTGCGTAAAGCTACCATGCGTATATAGGCATTTGTTGTCGGTGTGGTCGGTACTTTGAATCCGTTCACTATACGACCGCGTGTATCGCCTTCATCGGTGATATTTTCCGCGCCTTGAATATCTGTCCAAGGACCATCTATAGAAGTACCGAATTGGAATTTATAGCGTAAACCGCGTGTACCTGTTGTATCCCACTCAATAGTAGCTGTTGTTCCTGCCACATAAACGCGTCCTGTTGACGGTGCCGTTAAACGTAATGAAGCTCCGGCAACCGTTGGCGCACCTGCTATATACGCTGCATTGACCGGATCATAATTTGCCCAACCATAATCCCAGCGCATATCGCTGCCAAATGCACCGCGGAAAGAAACTCTATCAAAAAATGGATCATCAATTGCCGGAACACCGTCGCGAACAAATGAAGCACCCGACAAAAGCGGAGAACCGGCTAATGGCACTGCACTGAAGCCAATTTCGGAGAATGGATTTTCGAGTAATGCTGCTGCGGGATTATTTGATGCATCATTGATATTATTGAAACGTGAAGTGCTTATCCATGATGTGGTCATTCCTGATGGGGGAGTGCCGCCGGCAAGATTAAGCCATGATGTTTTTACACCGTACCATGCACAATTGCGCACTTGAACGGTGTCATTGTATGCAGCATTCATTGTTGGTACCTGGGCAATTTCTATACCGCGAGGCCAGCCGAGAAACACTGAATTATAAATTGAGAGTAATGAAGCTCTGCGGATTTGTGCTGCTGCACCGAAACGAGGATTGGGGGTATTGGCAACATCTTGCAGCGGACCAATAACGGTCACATTAGAAAATATGCCCGATGTGCGTGGTCTGCGGAATGAACCGCTCGCATCATTATCTGTTTCAA
>JAYRWZ010000180.1:0-2070 GCA_041917875.1 Chloroflexota bacterium
TCAAAGCTCGTTTCGAAGCCGGGGTTGCCCCGATTTCCGCCGTGTATTCACAAGAAGCCGATCTGGGTCAAAGAGAGTTGCTCGCAGTGCAGGCAGAAAATCAGTTGAATATTGCCCAAGCACAATTATTGACTATTATGGGTTTAGATCCGGCAGGTGAAGCAACATTTTCAGAAAAAAGTATTCCGAGTACAATACAAAATGAAGAGATTCAGCTGTTTGAAAGAAAAGTCGGCAGTTTAAAAGATGCAGTGCAGCGTTCTATGACTCAAAGAATTGATATAACGGACGTACATGCAAGAAAAGATGCCGCACAAACGCAAGTTACCTCTGCTAAATCGGGCTATATGCCAACAATTACTGCAAATGGAGGGTGGTCATGGTCTAATGCACAATGTCAAGATTTTGAACTATTCGGTCAATCATTTCTCGGATTAAATGTTCGCGTACCCATTTTTGATAATTTTACCACCAATGCCAATATTGAGCGAGCAAAATTAGGAGTTACCCAGTTATCTTTTGAAGAAAAACAAATTGAACAAACAATACGTTCACAAGTCCAACAGGCATTTTTAAATATATCAGCCGCCAAAAAACAAATAGAAATTTCAGAGCGTTCCCTCAAATCTGCGGAAATGAATTATGAAAGTGCAAAGGAGCGTTTTGCCGTCGGCGCCGGAAGTATAACCGATTATTTACTTGCAAACTCACAAGTGGTGACAGCAAAAATTGACAGAATATCAGCCATTTACACGTACTTCGAGTCTAAAATGCAAATGCAATTTGCGCTTGGTGAATTACGATAAACAATTTTAAGTTAATTATATTATTTGCGGTACTTGCTATGACACAGAAAAAGAAATCGAAAAAAATTCTCATCCTTACTTTAGTTTTGCTTATGGTCGGGCTTGGGGGATTTGTTGTGTATAAACTTATCAATAAAGAAGATGGAATCAAAGTCACAACAGAAAAAGTTTCCCGAAAAACTATAACCCAAACCGTCAGCGCCATAGGGAAAATTCAACCGGAAACAGAGGTAAAAATATCTTCGGAAGCAAGTGGAGAAATAATGTTTCTCGGTATAAAAGACGGTCAGCAGGTGACGGCTAATCAATTACTTGTACGCATTCAACCCGATATTATTTCTTCACAAGTAGAACAATTTGAGGCATCAACAGAAGCAGCAAAAGTTGCGATTGATGCAGTTAAAGCCGAACGTGAACGCTCAAAAGCTGATTTAGAACGAATAACAAAATTATTTCAAAAAGAATTTGCATCACGCGAAGAATTAGACCGCGCAAGAGCCACTTTTGAAGGTGCAGAAAGTCGTTATCAGTCCACATTAAGCGAATATCAACGTGCACTATCGGCTTTACGACAAATTAAAGCTCAGGCATCTCGTACTGCTATTTATTCACCTATTGCCGGAACTGTCACTTCGTTAAGTGTAGAACAAGGTGAAAAAGTGGTGGGAACAGCTCAAATGCAAGGTACTGAAATGATGCGTATTGCGGATTTGTCGGTGATGAATGCCTTAGTAGATGTGGATGAAAATGATATTGTCTATGTCAAAATCGGCGATACCGCTACAATAAATGTAGATGCCTTGCCCAATGAGCAAATCAAAGGTACGGTAATTGAAATAGCTCATTCGGCAAAAATGTCTAATACCGGCACACAAGAAGAAGTAACAAATTTTCAAGTAAAAATTCGTGTCCTTCTGCCCGAAAAACGATTAAGACCAGGCATGAGTTGTAATGTGGAAATTGCTACGGAAACTCACCATAATGTACTCGCTGTTCCTTTACAATCCGTTACGGTGCGCCAAACCGAAGAAAAATCAGATAATGAACAACCTAAAGATATGACATCGGAAAAAAAATCTGCCAATGAAAAAAACAAACGTCCGCCGACAGTAGTTTTTCTTAATGCTAAGAATACAGCCAAGCAAGTAAAAGTAGGAACAGGGCTAAGCGACCAAGGATATATAGAAATCACAACCGGTCTTAAAGAAGGCGATGAAATTATAAGCGGTAATTTTCAAGCAGTAAATAAATTATTGAACGACAA
>JAYRWZ010000181.1:0-11909 GCA_041917875.1 Chloroflexota bacterium
AAGAGCAGCTTTCCGAATGTGGCAAAATCAACTATCTTCATGCCGACGAAGTTGAAGACATATTGGGGAAGAAAAAAATCGAAGTACCCAAAAGAATTAATGCTACAAATTGCAAAGCTATTCGCGATGCACTTAATGTACGCTTTCTTCTGCGATCATCAATATCGAACTTTAAATCTTTCGATGGCAGGAGCAAAGCCGAAGCTACAGGTTCTATCTCTATTTATGATCTTGACAATGGCAATTTAGTATTTGAGGCATACGGCTCAGAAACAGGTGGTACAATCTTTTCAACTCCCGAAGGACAAGTGAAAGATGTATTTTACTATTTGCTGCGCAAATGGGATGGCTTCTGTGTGTATAGGTAAAATGCCCCCAACTTTCAATAACGGTACAAAAGAGATTATACTTCTAATTCCGGAAAATGTGTAAATCTTTCTTACATCGAATGAATGTTGTAATTTTCTACATTGATATAACAAATCACAGTAAAGGTGGTCTATGAGTAGTGAACTTACTGCAGCTCCCAAAACAATTCAAGAAATTGGAAGCAGCAATTACGAGTACGTTGTGCCGGCATATCAAAGGGAATATGTATGGGACGCAAAGAAAAATTTTTTGAAGTTCCTGCAAGATATTTACGACGAATGGCAAGAAAATCTAAGCAGGAGTCCCCAATCTAAGTATTTTCTTGGCTCTATCATTACTGTACGAAGTGAAGGACAAACACATTATGAAGTCGTTGATGGTCAGCAACGTCTTACGTCGATTGTAATTTTTCTTGCAGCATTTATAAATTATGTAAACAAGCAGAGCTATACAGACACACAGGATATTAGGAGGAAAGATCGCTATACCCAACTTATATTAGATGTTTTACTTACAAATAATCAAGATGATATAAAAGTACAGCTTCAATATGACAATACGACAAATTACCTAAAGCACCTTGTATTTTCAGATAGAACCGAATACAACAAGGACAGTCAATCTGTGAAAAAAATGAGTAAAGCATATGCTACGGCGTACAAGTTTATTCGTGAAGAACTGGGAGAACAAGATATTTGGTCTTTTATTAACTATTTTCTAAAAAACGTCCAACTATTAGTTGTTACAGATACGACGAACTTTGCCAACTCATTAAAAATTTTTGAAACTATTAACAACACAGGTGTCAATCTTAAGGGTATGGATTTAGTTAAAAATCTTATTTTCATGCAAACAACACCAAATCAATATAAAAATATAAAATTAATATGGAGTGAGATAATAAAGAACCTTAAAAATTGTGGAGAGGATCAAAAGCCCTCTCGCTTTTTACGATATTTTATTATTTCTCGGTATTATGATCAGAACTCTACACTAACAGAACAGAACACATACAACTGGATTACAGCTAATGATAAAGGAAAAAAAATTATTGACTATGATAAAGATCCTGAATCATTTATTAACGAAATTTTATGGTATTCTGAACTTTACTCTGACTTAGTAATTGCAACTACGAACAATGGTATAGGTGATGCTGAAAAGATCAAGAATTACCCTTGGATATACAATATCGGACTTTTAAACAATAGCGCTATTCGACAGCACCTTATTATCTTTTTATCAATAAATAGGATATTATTATCAAGCAAAAACAAAAAAATAAAACTTATAAATAAGATTGCCGAACAAATTGAAAAACTCTTGTTTTGGTATCAACTTTCATCCGTTCAACCAAAGGAAATAGAAGTAAAATTTCAGGCATTAGCGAAAATTATTCGCGAGCAAACAAATGAATCAGATTTAGTATCTGAAATCGAAAAGTTTTACTTTAAAGAAATAAAAGATATGAACAAACTATCTTGGGATATTATTGATTCATTGTCACACTCAAAAATACGTTATATATTACTGAGAATTGAAAATTTTTTAAGAGGGGCTGCAAAAATGTCCCCACTTGCTTTAGATACCCAAGTTTCATTGGAGCATGTTTTTCCCCAAACACCTTTAAATAATATTGAACCATTTGAAAACTATAATAAGTATGTTAATAACTTTGGGAACTATACTCTATTAGAAACAAGTTTAAACTCCTCCATAGCAAGAGAGAATGATGTGTTGAGTTCACAATGGTTTATAAAAAAATCGTCTGTCTATCAGACTTCGGATTACCTTATTACACGAATATTTACCCCAGATCGCAAAACACCACCACGTTCAAAGCACGATCAATTTTTATCACAATTTCCACCTGTAACTAAGTGGAACAAAAATGTTGTTGACAAACGAAAAGATGCCCTAATTGATTTAGCAAAAAAGACTTGGAAGTAACTCTATTACATTTTCTTTAGGCTTTTGGGTGCAGTTGTTTTCGCTTTGTTTGCAATAGAGTCTGCAAACGTTTACTTACTCATTATTAGTGCTGTTTCGGCTCTTTGCGGTGTAATTTTTTGGCAAAAATCGCGTCAAAATCTCATACGTATCATTGCTAATACCGATGCAAAAATAAGTATTGTTACTTCATCCATGCCCATAGCATCGGTTAATGATTTTATCTATGAGATATGCCACGCCGTGCACATGCGCCAAAGGCAAAGTAATTCATAAATAGACAACTTGAAATGTCATTTTTGTTCTTTGCGTAAAGAAATTATGTAGTAATCAGGATTTCTTTGCCATGTAAGAAATTCAATCCCATAGAGATGAGATAACAATAGAAAAATGTACCACCCCGTCGCTTCGCGCCCCCCCGCCTACCGAGGGGAATTTTTGAAATATATGTCGCATTATCTGCTCCAAAACTAATTTTTTTTACTTTCACTTCTCGCTCTCTTGGATTCTAGCTTCGGGCAATTACTCTCTCTCGACCAACATGAACCATCCCTAAGCTTGTTTCATCAAAGTCTAATTCGTTTTCACAAACAATAACAAACCCTGCCGCAATGTAGTATTTCTCATTACCACTTGTTATCTCAAACAACTTAGTTTCATCATAACTCAGCCATGTATCAACGGAATTATACCTATTCAAATTATCTTTATTAAAATTTTCTTTGCTAACTTCTCTTAATGTTAAACCATACAACATTCGATACACCTGTATGTACGTTGTACTAAAGAAAATTATATCAATATTATATTTTTGACCATTCTTTATTCTTTCTGATCTAATCAACATTTGCGCATGACTAATGTAAAAATCCCAAACACAAAAATATCTGTCTGATGTAAAAATTTCTTTCATACTACATATTCCTTAAATTTATGTTATTTATTAAAAAAATTACTTATTTCTAGTTGGCCTGTGTCTTTATTCGTCTGGTAAAAAATTGTTCTACTAAATACTTCAGGTCTTGAATAAATTGAGTAAAGTTCCCAGCTTGTAACTTTAACATCTTTTTTCCCAAACCCTTTTGCTCCTGAACTTATAGCCGCCCATACATCTGCAATACCATCAAGGTTAAAGTGAATTATAACATTTGGATCTGTTATTTTATCAATGAATTGTATAGGGAAGTTGTCTGCTCCCCATACATGATAGGTGCTCCCCCTATTTTTGCTAAATGTCTCCAAAATTTCGTTTACTCCAAGACAAATATGTTGTTTTGTACCTAACTCTATTGCTTTTTCCGCAACCTTCTTAACGTTAGTACTTATAGGAGTTATCGGTGTTGGCGGTGTCTCTACACCGGTTGCTGCTAAACCCGCCGTAAGTCCTATCTCTCCGACTGTTTCGATTGTCGCCGGATTGCGCAACGCAAAATTAGTTAATCTAAGTCCAATGGTTGCAATACCTGCTACCCCAATTTCTGCAGCAGCAATTATTGCAAGCGGTGCCGTTAATGCTATTCCAACACCTGTATGTAAATCGTCATGAACCTCATCGATGTGACGTAATCTCCATCGTATTCGTTCCCTTTCAGTCATCGGAGTAAATGCTCTATATCCTCCTTCTTCGTTCAAGTAGAAAAATTTATCTTCAGTTCCACCTTTTTGATTCAAATAATAGACATGATACCCATTAAAGTAGGCATAGCTCCATTTATCATTATAGATAGTACCCTTATCCATAATTTGAACATCACTTGAATAAGACAGTGCGTCTGGCGTTGGTCTAACGACAGCTTCAAAACCTGGATTAGGCGTGAAGATTGGTATGCCATCGTCGCCCTTACTCCATGTACCCTTAGTCAACCCCTGCGGATCGCTGAACAAAATCGGATTTCCACCCATAGCCGAGTAGGGGCTTTCCCATGGCTGAAACACAGGATCACGGGTGAGCCATTGCGCCAAGCGCGGGTCATATAAACGATATTCGGTATTGAGCAAATTCCCTTCGCCGGGTTTGGGTTTTTAGATGTCAAAGAACACGAGATTCACTTTTCAGTTTCAAAAGTAACAAAATTTTTCAAATATGCAATTTTTGGGGAAATACAATCCCGAAAAGGTGACATATTTTATTACTATGTCGCTCCTATGGAGCTAGTTTTTTTGGTCTTTCTTTTTCTATTATCATGACGCTCCTACGTAGCTACATTCAATCCCGAAGGGATGAGATAACAATAGGAAAATGTACCACCCCGTCGCTTCGCGTCACCCCTCCTTCTGAGGGGAATTGTTGAAATACATGTCGCATTATCTGCTCCAAAACTAATTTTTTTCACTTCTTACGCTCAACAACCCAAAAGCACTTCGCTTCGCCGGGCTGTGCTTTTGAGCCCTAACTTGGACTTATTTTCGAGTATAAAAAAGAGTAACTACATTGTCGAATTTTTCATGCTTTATTCAAGTTTAATCAAGTCTAATATTATTAGAATCATAACTCACATACTGATTATATTTCCAAAACTCGGATTGTGGATTTAATTTGAGTCCTATTTTTCTATAAGCAACCCGGTTCATTTTACGGTCAACACTACTAATAATTTTCTGTGTAATAGCAGTATAGAATGTAAGAAACATGGTTTCTATTGAATCAAATTTTTGCATATAATCAGAAAAATCATCGTCAGGACGATTTATATACAAAGGTGAATCCAGTATCCAAACAGGAGTATATCCTTTTTGTGAATAATCATCCAGAAAAATGAAAAGCCATTGACCTGTGTATGAGGTAAGTATTGGTAATATATTTTGGGGATCATTATGAAAATATCGTGGTTCATCCGGTGATCGCTCTGAGAAGTCACGAGTTAGTGCACGAGCATATTTAATACTATCTTCCAAAGACAATAGAGACAGCATATCAAAAAGCCATATATCACCGAGAGTAAAACATGGTTTATCGAAAAATTCTTCGCTTACTCCATTATGCCATGAGTATAGTTCAACTATAAATGGATCTATAGGATAATCAAATCCGTAAGCAGTCATGATGGTATGTTCAATAGTTTGTTTATGAAGACCTTTGTCGAGATATTCATAAACGGGTCTTTCTTTTAGAAAATCATCTAAAACAGTAAACATTTCTTTAATAGTTGGCATATTGATGTATAAATATATTTATGGAATTAATTTGACTCGAAATCTTTCGCCGGGAACTAACTTACTATAAAACCGACTTAATTGTCCACCTTGTATCTTTTGTTCACGAGTGAGCCATTGTGCTAAGCGCGGGTCATAAAGACGATATTCGGTATTGAGCAAATTCCCTTCGCCGGGTTTGGATTTTTCGCCTGTGGTGGATTTCAGTATCCAAACCTATAATTTTCAAAACCTTATATTTGGGATATATATCTCACATTTTCTGCTCCAAAATTATTTTTTTTCACCTTTCTCTTCTCACTCTCAACAACCAAAAAACAGTTTGCGCCCGTGTTAAAGGGTGAGCTTTACTTTCCAGTTGTTAAAGAACGGTGAGATATTAATTTTACCATGTCTTAGATAATTGTATATTTCTTCTCAAATTATGATTGAATTTTTCCACACAGATTCTGTAACCCTTGATAGGCTTGGGGTTCAAAACAGATTCAGTATCTATATTAAAAAATAAATTTATCACAAAATCATTATTTCTCAAATTCCAGTAATGATAAACAGTAAAATCATTGACTGTTTCAGTGTTTTTTTCGTAATAATTATTGTTTTCTATAACATAAAAGGACTCTTTTCCTAGTTCATGACGCAATTTTTCTAAAAACTGCGTAGGATTCTGACTACGCGGCATTGGTTTATAATATGTAACCTTTAAAGAAACATCAGTAATAAAATCGTTGTTCTCATGTGAGTCTCTTTCGCTATTCCACGCATCAATTGTAAAACGGCTAATTTTATCAGAATCACTACGCTGCATATGTAGAACAACACCGAAAAAGTCTGCAACATCGTGAAAATTTAAATCATTTAAATCACTCAAATCACCACGAATTTCGATTGGTATATTTCGTGTTACTATCAAAGGAATTGGTATCGTCTCTCGTTCCTCAGCACAAGAAAAAAGTAGTAAGCTAATCACAATAAAAATACATCGTAAGAACATATATATCCATGTAAAATTGTTAGATCTTTTCACTTTCAAAGTTAATTAAATTTTTCAAACAAGAAATTTTTTTGAATTTCAATCCCGAAATGGTGACATATTTTATTGCGATGTCGCTCCTACGGAGCTAGTTTTTTTTTGTCTTTCTTTTTCTATTATCATGACACTCCTAAGGAGCTACATTCAATCCCATAGAGATGAGATAATAATAGAAAAATGTACCACCCCGTCGCTTCGCGTCACCCCTCCTTCTGAGGGGAATTGTTGAAATACATGTCGCATTATCTGCTCCAAAACTAAATTATTTTTTTACTTTTACTTCTCGCTCTCAAAAACCAAAAAGCACTTCGCCTTAGCATTTCCAGTTACGAAGGATTATTTCAAACATTTTCTGAAGGTGGACGTATTTCAAAAAACTCTAAAATTTCAGACTCTTCATCTTCATTTATAAAAGTATCATTGTTAAAACTACCAAATTGATCTTTTGAAATTCTTATTGTATCAGGATAATTAGCTAAGTGTTTTTTCAAAGGAAGATTACAGGATGGGCATAAAGCTGATCCAGTAATTTTTTCGATATTGAGATTTTTTGTTTGCGGATTTTCCCAGTCAATTATAAACAACTCTCCACAATTTTTACAAGTAACCAATGTATGATTACACCAACCACTTTTTACTGGTATAAATACTTTATAGTTATATACACCTACTGCAACATTTTCATATCTTATTTTACATCTAACTTTTTTCTTTTTCATATTTATGGTATCCTTAAGCCAATTCTATCACCATTGTTTGATAAGTGGTGTTGTCAATCGTGTGTTGTGTACTTCGACGCTAAGCATATATATGCCTGCAGGTAATGCGCTGATGTCTATGCTTGAGATGTCTGTATTGTATGCGGAAAATACGACATTGCCCAGCATGGAATAGAGCATAATATGTTGATTGTGATGGCTGTACGGATGATGAAAATGAACAATATCATTACCGGGTTGCGGTGTCAATGTCAATGCCGTCGTCGGTATATCTTCTTCAATACCCAAGACGCCAACGCTGAAGACCGCCGAGAGTGAACTGCATGAAGCAGGGTCGGTAATTTCTACGGTATAATCACCCGATTGTTTGAGTGTGAAGCGTTGCTCGGTGGCACCCGCAATGGCTTGTGTATTTCTATACCATTGATATGCTGCTGCGGGGCTGCTGAAGAGTGTGTCACCAAGACGGTTGATGGTTGGTATGGGAGGTTTTTCGGCAAAATTGATACTAAATGCTTCCGATGTCCCTTCACAGTTATTATTGTCTGTTACTTTTACGGTGAATGATCCATTTTCGGTGACATTGATGGTTTGTGTTGTTGCGCCATTAGACCATAGATAGGTGGCATATCCCTGAGGTGCCGAAAGTGTGACGGTATTGCCGGTGCATGGCACACCGTTCGTGCGCGAAATAACGGGTTTGAGTGTGCTGCTGATAGTGATGGAATATGTTTCGACGGACACACAACCAAGCCGATCGCGGACAACGCTGACCGAACCGCTTTGCTGTTTCCATTGTACTTTTATGGAGTTTGTGCCCTGTCCTTCGATAATATCGCCATTGATGACTTGCCATGTGGTGGAAGTATTATCGCTTGCTTTGACATTATATGTCGCTATGGCATTTTCACAGAGAGAGTTAGGTCCTGTTATTATTTTGTCGGGATAGGGTTTTGACAGTACCTGTATGGGTGCTGATTGTGCTTTGCATTGTTGCTGATTGGTGACTGTGACTGTATATGTGCCCGATTGTTTTGCGGTGATGGTGCGCGATGTTGCACCATTTGACCAAATATAGGATGTAAAGCCACTTCCCGCATCGAGTATGGTGCTGTCGCCTTCGCAAAATACGGCAGGTCGTAAGGGTGTAATGGAGGGCGTGGGTTTGGGTAAGATGGTAACAGTTACAGCGGGTGAGAGGGCACTGCAATTGAATTGATTGGTTGCTTTGACGGTATAGATGCCACCCGTGGTCACTTTGATGGAGCGTGTTGTTTCGCCATTCGACCATTCATAACTTGTGAATTGTCCTGTGGTTAATGTAAGTGTGTCTCCATCGCAAAGCGATAAAGCCCCCTCGGCAGTGATGATGGGTTGGGGTAAGGGATTGACCGTGACCGTGACGGTATCGCGGACAGTACAATTATTGGCATCGGTGATGGTGAGGATATAGAGCGTGGTTTGTGTGGGTGATGCCGTCGGTGTGGGCAATGCTGGATTATTTAACCCTGTGCCTGGCGACCATGAGTAAGTATAGGGGGCGGTGCCATTGGTGGCAACTCCACTGCCTATTGTTGTATTGCTACCCGAACAGATAACTTTATTTTTTTCACCGACATTTGCTCTCGGCTGTGGGAAAAGAGTAATAATAACGGAGTCTCTGTTTGTGCACCCATTAGCATCGGTGACGGTGACATAATATGTTCTTGCTACGGTGACGGTGAGTGATGGATTGGAAGATGTCGGGTTAACTATGCCTATTGTCGGTGTCCATGAATAGTTGTAAGGACCTGTGCCATTGCTCACGGTGGGTGTGCCGCCTAAGGTAATGGAACTGCCCACACAAGCATTGCGATTTGCGCCGGCATCAACGGTAAGCTGAGGATAGGGAATAATGGTGTCACGTGAGGTGGACACACAGTTATTGGCATCGGTGACGGTGAGTGTATAGACTCTTGTTTCATTGAAGGTATAGGCACTAATAATGGGATTGGCAATAGTTGGATTGCTCAGATTATTCGTGGGTGACCATGAGTATGTATAGGGTGGTTGCCCTCCTGTTGCTGCGGGATTTGCCCCCAATGTTACCGCTGCTCCAAAGCATGGTCTTTTAATACCGCCGGAGCGTGCCGTTGGCGGTGTATTGACGGTGATATAATTTGTTTTTGTGAGTGTATTAGCCCCATTACCATTGGTAGCGGTTAATTTGACCGCATAGGTGCCGGGTGATGTATAGGTATGGGTAGGATTTTGCGTTGTATAATCATTTGTCCCATTATTATCAATATCCCAAGCCCATTGTGTGGGAGTATTGGTACTTTGATCGGTGAAATTGACGGTAAGAGGAGCACATCCCGTGGTTGCCGATACGGTGAACTGTGCCACCGGCGGTAAACTTACCTGACAATTCGATGCATTCAATGCGGTCATAATGGAAGGTCCGCATGATTTTGATGAGGTGCTGTATGCCACCACATCGGCACCGCCGGGTATGTCCGAAGATGTGTTCAGAGTGCGATTATCCGCATTGGGACCAATGGCATAGTGCATGATGATGGCGGTATTGATAACATGACCCAATTGATGGGCATGACCTAATTCATGCAAGCATACAGATTCGAAATCGTATCTATTGCCCGTAGTTGCTTGTGGTCCGAAATTCCATCCTGACGGTGAAGGAGAATTGCGGAATATCATATCAATAGCTGTCGGATACCACACACCCGTGCCGCAAGAAGTCCAATAATTGTAGGTGACTCCCAGCACACCTGCCGGCAGACCTGCATCATTGAAGGCAACAACATTCACGCCGTCGCTGCCGCTTTCCGAGTTCACGGACGTTGTGCCGGTGGCAATTTTAAGATTGGCAAAAGTGCCGCATCGCCATGATTGCAAAGCACGTTTGAAGGCATTGGCTGCATCGGTATTGCTGTTAAAATTGGTATTGAAGGTAAAGGTCATACCACCGGAGCCGTCTTGGTTTTGCAGCCATGTTTTGTATTGTGTATTGCCGACGGTGATATTGAGTAAATTATACGAAATGGTTAATGTTTGGCTTGATGTGGCTTGAGTGCCGTCCACACCCGTCACACGTACCTGACCTGTGCCTGCGGATGTGCGTACTTCGACTTGAATTTGTGTGTTTGACCATGATACAATATGTGATGCCAGAGCCGAAACCCACGTTGCACCGCCATCATCGGCACTTTTGAATTCTACTTTGGCACTGCCTGTATAGGATGCACCAAAACCGCTGCCATTAATAGTCAGCACAGCATCCGTACCCGCAGTCAATGTGGTGGGATTGATAGAACTGATTGAGGCATTGAGTTTTTGTTCATCTCTGTATTTTGATGATGTGACAATATCAAGATTTTTATATACCACCGACGCTCTGCCCACAAGTGATTCGAGGGTAGAATAAAGCGTCAGCCGTTGATAGGTGGCAAAAGGGTCGCGTGCGGTGATATTATCCTCGGAATAGGTGATGATACCTTGCACACCGGCATAAGCATCGAATGCCATGACGGGGCTTTGCGGGCTTTCCAAAGGATTGCCAACAGAGCTGTTTTGTAAAAAGAATATTCCCTGAAACGGCAATGGTAACTCTATGCCCGGTGATACACGCACTGCTTGGTTGCCAATGATGCCACCCTTGACGATAAGGTCTAATTCGCCGCTGTATTGCCCCTTGAAGACGCGAGAAATTTCAATCCTATAGGCGGTATAAATCATTGATTTGTCGGTACTTTGGAAACTCCGTTTTGATTGCACCCGTCCTTCGACAATAAGGGAGGATTGATTGCTGCGTTGTTGCAGAGAGACGGGAAAGAGCATACATTCTTCGGACGCTGCCGACACAAAGGGCAAACAGCAAAGCAAAGAAAGAACAAGCGTAAAAAGGCGACGATTCATAATCATACCCCAAAGATTTGATACATTGTGACTATCATAGTTTCAAAATTACGCAAATCCTACAATTACAGAGATTTGTCATGGTATGGCAGGGAACGGTTTTATGATGTAAAGGAACGCGGAACAAGAGAAAAGAGCCGAGGGATAAAGACTACACAAGAAGGTAGTTTTTTCTTCGCTGATGCACTTACACTACAATTTTTGTGATGGATTGTACTATTGGCAAAACTAATTCGATGTCGCTTTGATGTACATAGACAGTAATGAGAATATTTGCTCCGAAAGATCCTTTTGAGGAATTTTTTTCGATCGAATGATATTGTTCCATCTGAAAGGGAATATCTAAACTTTCGAGCTTTTCAGCGATATTCTTTGCAGCAGTGACGGGAAAATCGCCTAATGCTATGAGAGTTTCGTCAATCATTTTTGTATTTGAGATAAAAATATTAGTTTGTGCGATTATTTTCTAGAGTACAGCTTTGTTTAATGTATAGTATTACAATGATTTGAAGTGTTGACTTTTATTACAGTACTTTGTAAAACGAAATACAACCTTTTTGCTATATGTTGTTATCCGTACATACTTGACTACATCCCTACTTCTTCTAGACGTTTTTGTTCTTCATCCCAAAAAGATTTTACTGATTTTCTGTTTCTAAGATTAGGTTCAGATTTAAGTTTTTCTGAAAGTCGTGCAAGAATTGCTGATAGACGAGCTGGATTTTTTGCCCCATGTTCAACTATTCTTTCTTGAACAAAGTCGGTTACCT
>JAYRWZ010000182.1:0-3961 GCA_041917875.1 Chloroflexota bacterium
ATGCCTTTATAACGGCACAGCATATACATTGTCCATTGTGCCAACAGCACATGCAAAAACACAATACTCTCAACGAACTTGGGCGATAAATTACCCTGAGCATCCAAAAATAAAAATGCCATGGTATGGAATGGATACCAGTACTGTGTCTGGAAATCTGCTGCGAACGGCATACCCGAAAATGTATATGGGTTCCAAAACGGTATAGTGCCATCGGCAGTCATGCGTGCCGCATAGGTGGTGAACGGATAAATATATTCAGCAACATCATCCCATAAATACCCTTTGCCAAATATATTTTCTCGGAAGAAAATCAATGTGGTCACGATAAAGAGAATACCGAGCAACCACATCGGTATGGACGAGAATAGCTGTCCCGACGAAGAGGTCTTGCCTCCTTTTTGCTGTGCTGTAGCCATGAACTTTATGAACATTTGTGTTGAAAAACTAAGTGCAAATTACGAGGAAACGCCCGATCGGCATTGCTATCCATATTTGACAACCAAACGAAGTGCTGCCAAATCTTCTCAGAAAAGTGGCTGTATTGTCCACCGAAAGTATGGGGTGTGCAATAAGAATGTTTGGCTATCTTACTCTCGCTATTGAGCCGGATATAATAAAAAAAGCAGTAGAGTTACACTCTCAAAACTATAGTAATCTTATCACAATGGATACTTGGTTCACATGTCCATTCTTCGGTGTAAGAACAGGTCATTTCCTATTGTTATGTCATCCCTACGGGATTGTATAGTTACATATCAAGCTCCGTAGGAGCGTACTAGTAATAGATTATGCCATTTAATGGACATGGATTGCATTGTATTGGATGTTTTTTTAATGTATCCGCGCCAAAGGGAGGAAAAATTCCTCCCTTGCGTTTTTTTCATCAATGCAATACAATCACGGAAGTAGATTGTGTGTGCAGCCCTTGTGTGAGACGTACCATATACACACCGCTTGGTAATTCTTTTGTCGAAAGTGTGATGCTTGTGGTCATCGGGGAAGTATAAACCACAAAGCCCTGACTGTCTATCATTTCTACGGTTGCTTTGCCTCCTGCCCACACCACACTTAG
Organism: Chloroflexota bacterium; assembly: GCA_041917875.1. GTDB lineage: Bacteria > Bacteroidota > Ignavibacteria > Kapaibacteriales > UBA961 > UBA2353. The sequence goes on from JAYRWZ010000182.1 coordinate 1,076, forward strand.
TTCATCATTGGCAGGGTTGGGATAAAGGCGGATTTTTTCTTGTGAAGGAATTTTACCGAGATCAAGTGTCAATTCATGCTCTGATGTTTTTTGTAATTCTTCCTCTTCAAATATCAATGCCGTATTGCGAATAAATGAGGTGCTTTCATTCCCATAAGTCACAATGCGATATTCTTCTTCTTGTCCATTAAATAATGTAAGGTCAAGCCGTGAAAGTGTATATTCTCGTAATGGCATGGACGGTAATATCCATTGTGCGCCGTCACTTTTACGTTCCAAATATGCGGTGGATTGTTGGGGGTTGCTGCCACTGAAACTATAGCGCAACACATCATTATCACCAATAGGAAACCATGCGGTGGCTAAGGTATCAATAGTTTGCTCATAGGGATCAGCAATTCTTTGCGGCATGGTCGAATAAGGATAGAGCAGAAATTCTTCATTATTAATGGTGGGCGTACCAATGCCGAATGTACCATTATCATTCCCAAAAGAAGCAATATTGAGTGTGCGCAATGGATTATTTGCCGAACGATAATAATGCTGTCCCGAAGAACGAATTTGATAGGGGTCAAGAATATTTCCATTATCCACGGTTTTATTATAAATGCGATGATTGCGCCACCAATCATTGAGCAATACCGACCCACGCGCTGCCACATGTGATTGAGTGACATCATTATGGTCAATCATTTGCACAAATTCTCTGATGGGAGGATAAGCATGAGTTTGCGGTAAACTGAAAATACTTGTCACAGAATCTTTATGATGTCGAAAAGTCAAATTCATGGCTCTTTGGGTATAGCTATTCACACAGCCATACCAATTAACGGGCGGATAATCACGATAATAAGCGGCTGTTCCGGCAGAAATACTCGGCTGATCAAGCGATGCAGGAGGTGAAATTGGCATCGGATAGCTGTAAGCACCCATCCACAGATGACCTAACCATCCCACACCAAAGCGATTGGGTTGCATTGTACCTGCAATAGTTGTGTCATAAAACCAATGACCCCGATCGGATAAAAAATTAACCGGTGAATTGTTTTGGCGCACTTCCCATACCACACGGTCAAGATGAAAATCCGTGGTTGTATGTCCTGGATAATAAGTCTGAAAATGACAATATGTCGAACTGTCATCAGCATGCCATAATTCCCGATAGACCACAGGAAAATGATGAGAATATGCCGTGTCGAAACTTTGTGTCATGGTACTCGAACAAAATATTGTCGAATCATGTTTAAATAAAACGCTGTACGGCGAGGGGATATCAAAATTCGGCGATAATCCATAGACAATATTTCCATTTTGCACTCGCAAACGTGTAGTAAAAATATTAAATAAAGGCACACAAGTATTTTTTTCTTGCCATACGACAATACAATCATTTTCTTTTTGTCCGCGCACATAACGGCTATAGGGATTCATGGAAGGATGTCGCGCATCAAATATCGGTTCATAACAATTCAGCGGATGGGTAAAACGAAAATTAATGGTATTGGTTAAATTTCTTTGCATAATAATAGGTTTTTTCCATCCTGCCACAATACCGCGATATTTGCTTGAATACACATAAAAATTCACGCTGTCGGAAGCATTAATCATTGGAGTGCCGTAATCATGCAAATTTGTTACAGAAACAGTATCAATACTCACTGGAAACAATGTTCTGATTATGCTGTCACGTTTAAGAGAAACAATACTTTCGACAATATGCTGATGTGCTAATTGTGCAGGGGGAAAATACGGAGAATTACACCCGAAAACTATAAATGAATGGTATTCATTCATAGTGCTGTCAAAGCGAGTAATAATAGCGGGATAGGCGCAGGTATCATTTTTATTAAATCGTTCATGATGGAAAATACTGTCACTGATGAGAATTTCATTATGCCATTGCAAGGCATTGGTATTGGATGCCATTGCAATTGGTTTACTGACCCTATAATAGACACCTGTTCGGGTTGATGCCCCTGCAATTTTTTTATGATACACACTGTGATAAATTACCGAATCACCTTCCACCCACATATTTTGTACAGAATCATGTCGCATAATATTATGTGCAACGAGTTTTGTTTGATTGCTATGAGCTAAATCACCCGTAAAACGATCGGGATATTGCACCCGCACACGAAATATTTTTCCTTCGCCGGGGAGTAATTTTACCAACACGGAGCGGTCTTGACCGATGACAGTATCTACTTTTTGATATAATGCAGGATTTTTTCTATAATTATAGACGCTGTCTAAATACGGATCATCGGCACCAAGTTCAGTCACACGCAAGAGTGCATAATGATTATCATTTGCTTTGACATTAAAGGGCAAAGTCACCATACGTGCACCGCCTTGTTTATAGCGTTGTTGCTGCCAAAATGCTTTATCGCCGGACGAAAGTGTATTGGTAAAATCTGTTGTTAAAGAATCAAATTCATAACCGGAATAAAAGGTTAAACTATCATGAAAAGGATATGCAAAGGAAGGACGATGCGAAACCGGTAATTTCAAAAGTGGTGAATTACAGGCATTAAATACAGTAATGTAAAATTCATTTTCAACAGGAATATCTTTGTGACGTAATATGGTAATACCAATATTGGTACTATCCCAAGGATCGGGAGCTGTTCGTAAAAAACTTTGTGTTTTCAGATGTGAAGGCACAGTAGAAATATATTTATTTATTGTAGTGGAATCACCATTTTCTGCATGAGCAGTAACAAAACTACCTCTATAGTAAGCGGCATGAAGTCGTAATTTAATGAGTGTATCACCTATTCTGTGTAAATAATCGTGCATTTTCCTAATTTCATGTCGCATGGTTCGTAATCCGATATAAAAGCGACTTGGTTTAATAAAATGATACGCAGAGGTTGCGTTAAA
>JAYRWZ010000183.1:0-5088 GCA_041917875.1 Chloroflexota bacterium
AATGAAAAGAAAACTTAATTGCGACGACGATGGTTTGGTAGGATATTGGCCATTTGAAGAAGGTGTGGGGCTTATATCAATTGACAAGAGTAAATATATCAATACTGCTTCCCTTAAATACGGACCTAAATGGGTGAAGCTAGTGGTAAAAGAGAGTGGTAACATCTAAAAATAACAAATAATTATCAAGTGTTGGGATATTATTCATAGCGAATAATATCCCATTTCTTTTGTACGACTATATCAGGTATAGATGCTCTTGCTTGTGCAACAAAATGGGGTTTGCCAAAATACTCCAGTAATGGAAGATCACTGATGTGGTCAGAATAAACATGTACGTTTTCTCTATTATAATTATTTATTTCTAATTCCATAAATAATCTGTCAAGTTTGTTATGCCCCAAACACTCTTCTCCGACAGAAACAAAACAGTGATTATTGTCATTAATTTTTGTTGCAATGCTATAATCTATATTATGTTTTTTTGCAAAAATTTTCACATAGATTTCAAGCCCACCTGAAACGACAATAACAGTATCACCTTGGCGTTGATGATTCTGTAAGCAATTATAGAGATGGGGTATTATTTTTTTCTCCACAGAGGTACTTTCAAATTCTTCTGCTCGATTCAGTAACACATTCATCGGCATACCCACCATAAATCTTGTTAATAAAAATTTATTAATTTTTGACGAAAACTGTGTGTAATGTATAACAACTTTACTTAGCTTGTATAATAATTTCCTAATTATGTTATGCTCGTTTTCATAAACAAACCGTATAAATTCGTCAAAAGACTGACCTCGAAACAAGGTGTCGTCAAAATCAAAGATAACAAGATTAGAATTCATGCTGTTATGCCATTAAGTCCCGAATAGCTGTCAATATCTCTGTATTTTCCTCTAATTTTCTTGAAGCGATACGCACAAACTCTCCATCTAACCCTATTTTATCGGAACAATTACGAGTATAAATGCCGTGTGTAATTAAGAGTTTCGAAACAAAATCAGCCGCATTTGAGCCATCACAAATTTCCACAAGTCCAAAATTTGCAAGACTCGGGTATAGTTTAATTCCGCTAATTATTTTTAATTGGCTAAAGAATACTTGTGTTTCTTTTATATATCTAACTCGTACTTTTTCATACTCTTTTAAAAAGTCTTCGCGTACATAAAGTCGAAAGAAATATTCTGCTAATCCGCTCGAATTCCATAAAAATCCATTGTGTAGCAAATCTGCAACACGATATTTATTCATTACAGCATATCCTGCTCTGACTCCTGCTATGCCAAAGTCTTTTGACATACTTTTCACGACAACGATGTTCGGATAATCCTGTACAAGTTCTGCGACACTTCTTAGTGAGTAGTTGTCATCTTCATATGCAAAATGAATAAAACTTTCATCTATAATAACAGTTGGAATAGAACGAAATTTTTCGAGGAGTTGCTTCATAGTTTCAAAAGATAAATATCCGCCATCCGGATTGTTTGGATTTATTAAAACAACCGTCTCCGGATTTTCGTTTTGAACAAATTGGCAATATTCTTCAACAGAGAGGGCATAGTCATTATCTTTAGATAACTGATAATACACTACTTCCGTGCCAATAGGTGCAAACTCATAATATGATGAGAAGGTCGGAATATTAACAATGATTTTTTTTCCAGCATAGCGATGTAAGACGGCTTGAATTATTTCGATTGCGCCATTTCCAATAAAAATATTCTCGGGAACAATATGTAAACATGAAGCTAATATTTCGGCAATCACTGCATTCTGAGATGGATAGAACTCTAAAACATCTCTCATTTTGCCTGTATCAATTAGCTCTCTCTTTAAATAATCAAGAAATAAATCCGTAGCATAAGGATTAGATAAGAAGCAAGCATCAATTTTAATGTGTAAGTCCGGAATCTTTTCCGCCAAAGTAAATATACTCGGAGAATGTGTACCCGCTTGATCTTTAAGTTGTTTCAAATGTGCTGCAATAGCAAGTTCGTTTTCATTTAGTTGTATCATTATATTGCTTTATGTATTAGTGATTCGACGGTTTTAATTTTTCCGGTTTTTCTGTCTCTGTGTATTTCATCCACCGATTCAAAGTGCATAGTTAATTCGCCTACACGCGGAATCAGTGACAAACGTACTTTGTTGAAGACATTATCGTCAAGATAAGTATTCCCAATAAGTGTTATCGTTAAGGAAAGATCCTTGTTCTGGCAAATTCTAAACTGCGATATCTCCTCAATTGTTTGCATGGCTGTATAAATATTTGCCGTTGGAACACGTGTTCCGTCCGGCTTAATTAAAATATCATCGGATCGCCCATCAATCCCTGCGAATGGAACGCTTAATCCTCTGCCACAGGGACATACTTTTTTTTCTTTGACCGGAATCGCTATATCTCCGGTGGCATAACGAATAAAGGGCATTGCATCATTATTGAGAGATGTGACAATTATCTGATTTTGACCATCAAGTTCTATATAGCCATACTCATCATTGTTATGATAATTACCGTACGAACATTGCTGCACAGTAACTGTTCTTTCATTTTGTCCATACCAATCCAGAACACTAATGCCCCAGAAGGATTCGATAGTTTCTCGAAAATGTGGCAACATATTCTCGGACGAGGTCACCAAACTTTGAATTTGCGGAATATAAATATTGTTTTCTTTCAACAACAAAGTAAATATATATAAAGAGCTGGCATAACCGCGTATAATTTTTGATTGAGAGCGTTTAATCACAGATAAATACTCGTTAAGATTTTTTTTATTTAAGTCAAACGCAGAAAGATACCAGATATTATTTCGTACCTTAAAAAGTGGTTCGCCTTGTTTGGGTGCATAACTCCGTAATGAAATCACAGGATCACCTAAAGAGTATTGATAATTTTTACCCATTGTCCATGCTCGAGCTGACATCATTTCTTCATAGGCATCACTTGTGTTTAATGGCAGAACAAAGTGGAACGGTTTGCCTGAACTTCCGGAGGTATGTGACCAATATGCGCTTGCACTATTCACATTCTTCGAGATAAACTTTTCAGGAGAGTTACGCATCATTTCCTTGTTAACGATGGGCATCATATTAAGCACATCAAGATTGAACTGTGAAAAATCAATTTCTTTTTCAAGATGTTTATAGAAGGGGACTGTTTGTATGGCTGTTTGTATTATATGTTTACATTTCTCCGTTTGTAAATTCCTTAGTTCGTCCTCGGACAAGTATTGTGATTCCAATAAGGATGAATAATAGCGTTTTACATAATATTTTGTAAAAACATGACGACGTAACCGAAACAAAAAAGGTAAACCCATAATCGTAAAAATTCTTAATATAGACCACTAACCTCTCTTCGCATACAAAATAGCGTGATGATTCGTCTATAGCCAAACATCACTTATCAGATAAGCGGGGTTATTCTATGAATGTACAAAAACTGACTCTTAAATCGCAGGAAGCATTGCAAACTGCTCAAGAAATTGCTTCGAGTTACAATAATCAGGCACTTGAACCAATCCACCTTTTGGCTGCTTTGGCGCAAGATACTGCCGGCATTGTACCGTCAATGCTCCTGAAGCTGGGTGCTAATACCACCATTCTCAAAATCAAAATTAATGAATCGCTCGAACATTTACCTAAAGTAAGCGGTCTGACGCAACATTATTTGTCCAATGATCTCAATGCCGTCTTTGATGAAGCTCTCAAAGAAGCTAATGCTCTCAAGGACGAATATATCGCCGCAGAGCATATTTTGATCGCTCTTGCCGAAAGCCGCAATCCCGCCGGACAGTTGCTCCGCGACCAAAATGTACGCAAAGATACTATACTTCGCATTTTATCCGAGTTTCGCGGCTCGCAACGTGTGACCAATCAAAATGCCGAGGATTCCTATCAAGCACTGCGACGCTATGGACGTATCTTGAACGAAGAAGTGCGAAGCGGTAAACTTGATCCCGTCATAGGACGTGAAGACGAAGTGCGCCGTGTTTTGCAAGTGCTCGCTCGCCGAACAAAAAATAATCCCGTTCTTGTTGGTGAACCCGGCGTGGGAAAAACCGCTATCGTCGAAGGGATTGCTCAACGCATTGTCGCCAATGATGTACCCGAAACTCTGCGATCTAAAACCATTGTCGCACTCGACATGGGAGCATTGATTGCCGGAACAAGTTTCCGCGGTCAATTCGAGGAACGACTCAAAGCAGTGATAAAAGAAGTCACTGATGCCAATGGCGACATTATACTTTTTGTGGATGAATTGCATACTTTGGTCGGTGCAGGCAAAACGGAAGGAAGTATGGATGCTGCCAATATTCTTAAACCGGCTCTGGCGCGTGGCGAACTTCATGCCATTGGTGCCACCACACTTGATGAGTATCAAAAATATATCGAAAAAGACCCTGCTCTTGAGCGGCGATTCCAAAAAGTGATGGTCGAAGAACCAAGTGTGGAAGATACAGTCTCCATTTTGCGCGGACTCAAAGAACGGTATGAACTGCATCACGGAGTACGTATCAACGATGCTGCCATTGTTGCGGCGGCGCAACTCTCCTCACGATATATCACCGACAGATTTTTGCCGGATAAAGCTATTGACCTTATTGATGAAGCTGCCTCTAAACTCCGCTTAGAGATTGATTCCATGCCCGAAGAATTAGATTCCCTCGAAAGAAAAATTCGTCAATTGGAAATAGAACGTGAAGCATTGGTCAGAGAAATTGACACCGAAGAATTACAGTAACTTTCACTCAAACGCTCTTCCTGTGGAGTGAATCCGCAGGGAGAGCAGCGTAAAAAAATATGACAAAAAGCACCATCAGCCATAAGCAATCATTTTTGCCAATAAAAAAAATATTCGGCATCACGGCTTGTGTTGTGCTGATTATTGTACTATGCATTGTGCTGTGGGGGCTTGAACATCAAAAAAATTTCGCCGAAATTTCATTAATATCCCTAACAATTATCTCTTTAGCACTGTTTGTTTTTTTAGTTATTAGTCTGTATAAGGGTAGTAAAATCGACGATAATGATAATAAACTTGAAATTATCAGCATTCCCGAGATACCCGATATAAAC
>JAYRWZ010000184.1:0-6880 GCA_041917875.1 Chloroflexota bacterium
TAAATACCCATTGCGTCACGGTTTGCAACAATGCACAAAATTGCGTATCGCCCATAAAATCACGGTCAAACCACAGATACAATGACACAATAGGAGAAAAAACTATATCGCCGAAAAAATGATAGGTATCTTCGGAAAAAAGAACTGAGTCCACATAGCGCTGCAATGCAAATGGAGGCACACAACTGATGATGATATCGGCATGAATTTCTTCATCTTCGACGATGACAGACACCTCAGATGTTTCCGCATTATAGTGCAAAGCCCCGACAGAAGACGATAGCCGCACCTGACCACCATGCGATTCGACATACGGAATAAAGGGTGCTAACAGTTCAGACAATCCACCGCGCGGAATCAGCATCTGCGATGCTTCACGACCACCGAAAAAAGCTCGTTTCAGTACCTCAATCAATAATGTGGCATCGGCTGTGGACGGATGCGCATTTAAGGTGGCAAGGATAAGCGGCTCCCACAAACGGTGAATGCTGTCCTCGGTTTGTCGCATACGGCGCAAAAAATCTAAGGATGTTTCTCCCACGGGTTGTTGTGCCATAAGTCCTAAGCGAGCAGCAAAGACTAATGCCTGCCATCGCCCTTGCCATGATAATTTTTTCAAACCCAGAATACCGGCGGCTATACCCAATTTTCCGGGCAAATTGCCGGCATCTAAAATATCGGCTTCGCCCGTTTGGTCAAAGAATGTCACGGATAATGCTTTTTGTCTATACAACAGATTTTCTGTCCCAAGCCGTCGCAGCACATATAATAATGCGCTATAACACCCCATCATCACATGTTGTCCATTGTCAATAGTTTCGCCGGTGTTTTTGTCGGTAAAAGAACGTGCGCGTCCACCAATATAAGGGCGTGCCTCCAGCACAAGGACTTCATACCCTTGATCTATAGCTTCGAGAGTGGCGGCAATACCCGCAATGCCCGCTCCAATAATAATTGCTTTTTTTGCCATCGTGTCGTGTGTTATACTGCGATTAAAGTGTTTCAAGATATGGTTTGACGCTTTTGTCTGAGCATACATGTCAATTCCGAGAACAAAGTTAGAGAATTTATGGAAGATTGGAACGAGCTGCTCCGCCAAACAGATTATACTGACAATAATGTTTTTCACTTTATAGCCCTTTACCTTCTTTCTCTTCTTTTTTCAACTAACAATGATTTTTAAGGACTTAGAACGATAACCACCATTTTCAGATGTTACGTTTTGTCAAGTGTTGTATGTATCCGTTAAAACTTTTTGTCGTATTTTTGACGTACAGTTTTTTTTACACTTACAAAAATGGAGCTACTATGACCGTTTTCCGTTCTTTCGTGCCGTCGTGCAAAGTGTCCTTTGTTCTCTCTCGTAAACTTGCCAACGGAACATATACCGTCGTCCTCGTAGTTAGCCGATACGACAAAGGTCGTCGTTTGCGTATAAGTACAGATGTTAGCGTGAGTGATAAAAAACACTTCACAAAGAAAGGGACTGTGTCAGTATCGGCGGACAACCACCACGAAACGAAAAACAAACGATTGAGAACGATTGAAAACAAAATCATGGCAGCATGGTACAAACTAAGAGAAGAGTACGACACACTCCCATCAGTTGCCACCATAGAAGATATTTTGCTCAATGCTTACGGTGCATCAAAACAAAGTACAAAACAAGGATTTTTTGCGGTCTTTGATACATTTACAAACACAAAAGAGAAAGCAAGTACAAAAGCACTCTACATAGCTACAAAAAACACTATACTTAACTATGAAGAGAGAACAGGTGTAAAGTGGTCATGGCAGCAATGTAACAAAATAGGCATTGATACACTTTTGCAATGGCTGAAAGATGAAAACCTATCAGTAAACAGTATCAATTCATACCGTCAATGCTTAACAGCATTTCTTAACGATTGCCTAAGCAAAAACATCATTTCAGATACCACGTACAAGAACATAGAGAAAAAAGAAAAGTCAGCACCGAAAGTACGCTACATTCTCACGTACGAACAATTCATTCAGTATGCAAACTTAGAACTTGAGGACGAAAAACAAGCATTTGCAAGAGATTTGTTTGTGTTCGCAGCAATTACAGGCGGACAAAGGATTGACGACGTTTGTCGAATAAAAAAGGAAAGTACGCTAAACAATGTCTGGCGGTTTGCTCAAGAAAAAACAAATACTTTTGTAGAGATACCATTGATTGACAAAGCATTGCAAATACTTGAGAAGAGAAACTACTTTAATACATTACAGAAATATAAAAACAAACCATATTGTGCTTACCGTAACGACTTGAAAGAAAGTTTCAAAAGATTAGGACTTACCCAAAGCGTAAAAAGCACAGACGGCAAAATTTTACCACAATACAAAACTATCGGTTTCCATGATGCAAGGGCTTTGTTTTCTACATTAGCTCAAGAACACGGAGTTTCTGACAATTTAACAGCATCATTAACAGGTCACACCGTAGCGAATCAATTAAATACATATCAAAAAACATCAATCAAAACCAAACTTGAGATACTCAATAAGATATTTGTCGGGCTGTCTGTGTAACATTCATAAAATTTGGTTTATATTTCTTTAACAAGTGCAAAATATTTACCGTACTAAGTCTGGACTGAATAACAAAATTTGTTTGTATTTGTAAATTGAGTTAATTTTGCTTATTGTTTTTTTTCAATAATTTATGAAGGGTCATTTTATGACTATGGAAAATCTTTTCTCTAATTTAATTGAAAACGCTATAAACAGGCAAACGGCGTTAATTTTAGATGCAATCCGAGATATTAACAAGCAGCAAGAACAGGCAGCAAAACAGGCGGTAAAACAGGAAAACGACAATCTTCTCTCAAGAAATGAAGTAGCTGAAAAGTTCGGAGTGTCGTTAGTTACTGTAAATTCATGGGTAACCAAAGGGATATTAACATCTGTAAAAATCGGCGGTCGTCGTTTTTTCAAAGAAAGCGAGATTGTTTCACTTCTAAATGTAAAGGGGTGAATATGAGTGAAAACAAAAACGGCGGCATTGTCTGTTACACAAATACCACCGTGCAAAATCAAAGTCTTTGCTTAACTTCGGACGCAAATATAATGAAAAACAACGAAGTAATTGTTTCGTTGTGGTATTTGAACGGCAAATTGTTACCTTATGAAAAATTTATGGTTTACAACGAACTTTGCATGGCTAAACCACCCGAAGTTTGGCAGCAAGTTACATTGAGTGAAATTGTAGAACATAGATTGCTTACCGATTACGCTGGGAAAGCTGCAAGAGCAGTTACTTCATACGGTGACCTGTATGTGGAATATCTTTATATAAATGTTGCAAGGAATTTTTATTACAATGTGATTTTCAAGAAAAGAAAGCTGCAAGAGCAACAAGACAAAATGATTGAGGAAAAAATACTTCGCAGCTATGTAAAAAAGGACGGTGTGAATGAGTGACCGATTCGTTGAACTTCTTGAAAATTTAGAAAATAACTACGAAAAAATAGCTCCGTTAATTGTAAAGCCGATGCCACAATGGAAAGAAAGCTATGAAGCATTACCACCTACGAAGCGGCTCTTCGGAAATTTAATTTTCGATAAAGAACTCACAATTCTATTTGGGGATTCAAATGTAGGAAAGTCTTTGTTTGCCTATTCTATATCAGAGCAGATAAGCGGCGGCTTTGCTGCCATGCCACAATACCCTACTGAAAAATATGTAAAGGTTTTGTATTTAGATTGTGAACTAAGCCAACGGCAATTATATAATAGGTATAAAGGTTACGAATTTTCGCAATATTTCATTCGTGCTGAAATTAACACAGACTATAAAGGAACGACAATAGAAGCATTGCAAGAACAGTTACGGTTAGATAAAGAGATAGAGTTTGTAATTATTGATAATATTACGTATCTGTGCAATGAGGCAGAGAACGGCAATAGTGCTATTGACTTAATGCACAAACTTATCGAAATAAAAAGAAAATACGATGTCGGTATTTTGGTACTTACTCATGTTCCTAAACTTTCACCAAAAGAGCCATTAACGCAAAATTCAATGTCTGGCAGTAAAAATTTGGCAAATTTAGCCGATAGTATTTTTTGTATAGGAAAATCATATAAGCAAGGATTTGAGTTTTTAAGGTACATTAAACAAATTAAGTGCCGCAATGCTGAAATTGATGAAAACACCGTCACACTTATTCAGCTGACCGAACAAGAACCGTTTTTGCATCACTCAATATATGGTACGGCAAAAGAGTACGAACACTTAAAAAGAGATTTGCGCAAAGCCGATACAGATACAGATATACAAACGATACAAAAAGTTATTGAGGAAATGCAATCCAACGGCGAAAGTGTAACTGTTAGGTCGTTGGCAGAAAAAACAGGATTTGGAAAAACAAAAGTTAATGACTTACAAAGAAAGTTATCTAACTACGTAACTACTCATACAGGTAGTAACAACCTTTTCCCTACATAGGGGTATTTTGTCCGTTGTCCGTGTATTTTGTCCGTTGTCCGTGTATTTTTAGATATGCGGACAATGCGGACAATGCGGACAAGAAAAAGCGATATACGAAGCAAATACAGTTTTTCTGTGTAATGGTGCAAAAAATCCGTTTTCGTTGTTTGTAGGGCAAATATAACGGCAAAAACCGTTAATTGTAAATAACAATAATCTAACAAATATATAAAGGACTAAAAAAATGTTTTCAAAAGGGCAAAGTGGCAACCCAAACGGTCGTCCTAAAGGTGCAGCCACTAAGACAAAAAAAGAAATCCGTACTTTGTTTAACATCATACTAAATGGCGAGATGGATAAATTAACTGAAGCTCTTGACTACTTGAGAGAATACAACCCCGACAAGTATGTGAATACGGTCATACGATTAACGGAGTTGGTGTATCCGAACGGTTTTCATGAAGAGAATGAAGAGAAAGAAAACTATACCATTGTTTGGGGAGAGATAAGAAAAAACGATATAAACTAACAACGGCGGCGGTCAGTTTGTGTTCACCTGACAATATGTTAAAACATTCATTTAAGCAATTCAGACGGCAATCATGGTTTTGATTGTCGTTTTTTTTGTCTGTATCTGTTTGCTTTTGTTCTTATCGTTTTGTATGGAAAACTACTTTTTGTCCTACATTTGACGTACGGCACTTTCTTACGATTAGAAAAATATATTTGTAAGTTGTTTATATTATTGCAACTTAGGTGGATAGGTTGTTGTATGCTTACGATTATACTGACAATAATGACGGCGCGGGAGATGTGCCCTTTCTTTCTCTTTTGCCCAATGGCGACAAACGCTATCGCATACAAGACAATTTGGGCAGCACAAGAGTCGTACTCACGGCTGATGGCACCGTCTATGATTGGAATACGTATGAGCCATTCGGAACTGTCCTTAACTCAAGCGGCGGACAACAAAATTCCGACAGACTTTCGTATATTGGCAAAGATATTTCGACTAAGCTCAACAACCCTACAGCGAAAGTGAACTCGGTGACTTCGGAGTTCGCAACTATGAATCGGAGACAGGCAGATTTTTGAGTGTAGATAGAATGTGGGAGAAATACAGAAAACTTACACCGTATCATTATTGTGGGAATAGTCCTGTAAATTCAACATATCCAAGTGGATTAGCAACTTACTATTTGGATGGTCAACTATTTGCGGATGATCATGATGAATCGACAAAAGATGTTATATTTTGGATGGTCAACTATTTGCGGATGATCATGATGAATCGACAAAAGATGTTATATACGGAGTAACAGAAGGGGCAAAAACGAGCGATGATATATATAATGAAGACGGTTCATTTAATTTTGAAGAACTCAAACATTATTCACATAAACTTCCAAGTGAATCAGTACGAGCTGAAATTTATGAGAAGGTTTATAAAGAAGGTGTTAAACCAGGTAGAAAAGATATAGAAGCAGGAAGTGCTGTTGGTGTAAAATCTGATGGGACAGAATATTTAGGTCCGGTTGGAACAGTTATGACATCTGGCCATCCATATGCAACTCCCGTAGTAGTTAATGCTGTTAAATCAATTTACGCATCAGGGGATCAAGTCATGTACACGGTTCATACTCATCCATATGGTACAGAATTTTTACCTAGTTCTGGTGGACGAGGCGATACCGAAGGTGATTTGTCAAGCGCTTTACCCGGAATCGTGCTGAATAACGAAGGTGTTGCTATTTACCACCGTTTTCGAGATAACACGGCTATTGTGCCTTTATCTCTATTTTCAAATGCAAAGAAAAAATAAAAGTATGAAAAAGACACTACTATTCATAATCATTCTAATGATAATTCATGTTGAAATGCATAGTGAAGATTCATATAGTATTAGATCTGATTATATAGACTATAATTATATTTATTCTAAAGACAGCAATAATTCACTTACTAAACGTGTAAAAAAGACACCGGCAAGAAATGGTTCTTATGTTCTATTTGCTCATCTTGACGAAGATTATATTGATAGTTTAGACTTAGATTCTTGCTACTATTCAGTTGCCTACTATCTTTGTACACAATCCTTTATTAAGAAATCCATGAAAAAAATAAATAAAAATATTTGTATAAAGAAGATTTTTTTCGACAGTTGTCAGAATTTTGACACATTCGAAATTAATGATTCATTGAAGATTGAAACAATAGTCTTACGCTCATACAAACACTTTACACTAACATCAAAAAATCAGAACCCCTATCTAACAAGTGTAGCTTCTATAAATGTGGACTCCCTACATGTTGGCACAGAAATTTTCATTAGTAGTCTTACAATCAATTCATCTGATAACTCTATCCCTGTCACTGGACTTAGAAATCTAAAATTTCTAAAAGATTTATACATATCAGATATTACCA
>JAYRWZ010000185.1:0-8377 GCA_041917875.1 Chloroflexota bacterium
ACACCTTCCCGTCGCGAAATATCGGCTCAAAAGGCGGATTTGTCCATAAATGCAAAGGATCAACCGGCTGCACATCATAGTGCCCATAAAAAAGCACAGTGGGTGCATCGGCACCTGCACCCAGCCATTCCGCATAGACAATAGGATGACCCGGTGTTTGATATATTCTCGTGTCAGCCATGCCAATCTTGCGGCAATGATCTGCTATCCACTCTGCGCATCGCTGCACATCGGCAGCATTTGAGGGTTCTGTACTTATGCTCGGAATAGACAATAACTCCTCTAATTCATTCAACATACGATCTTTGTTCCGGGCGATAAACGACTCTGTCATAGAAAAATCCTTTGTAAAACATTGTAAAGTAATGGCAAAAATAGCCACCAAAGGAGAAATCTCCCCAATTATCAATGATGAAATGCCATCATGACAACCTGAACTCTGTTTTTCTCCCCTCTGTGTCTAAAGCTGATGTACATACAGAACCGAAGCTTGAAGTGTTAACATAGCTATGTCTCAGTGCCCGTATTATTGTCTGTCTTAGTAAAGTTTTGTAGTTTTGGGTGAAGGAAAACACTAGAACAATCTAAACGGCTAACTATTAATACAATTTTTCCCCTAATCAACTGAACACAAAACATGAACTCGCAATTGTTAAGAACTCAATTGGTTCTTAAAACAAATAGAAAAGGTAAAAACGTGAAGAATATTGTAATAATGTTAATACTAATAATTAGTTCAACAACTTTTGGACAAATAGCAGACGAGTTTTTACAAAGTGGAATCAAAAAAACATAATTTAAATAACTTTAAGGGGGCAATTAATGATTATTTCGAAAGCTATAGAAGCTAATAATAATTTAACATATTCTTACTTTAATCGTGCCGTTTGTAAGCAAGTATTAAGGACAATATATCAGCAAGCATAGATTTTGATAAAACAATTGAAATTGACCCTAAATTTGCGAAAGCATATTATGGTCGGGCAACAATTTCAGTAATTGAGGAAAATTTATTGGCTGCTTTGCAAGACCTTGATAAGGTCATTGAAATTGAGCCGACCATGCCCAACGCATCAGCTCTTTGTGGTCAAATTAGAGCAAAGGCAGAAAACAAGAAAAGAGCTTGTGAAGATTATAGTCAAGCAAAAACAAACGGGGATAAAATGGCGGATAATTATTTACACCAATTTGGCGGAAATAAACAAGGCTAAGGAGAAAGTCTAATATTGCATTGGCCTGAGGGAAAAAACTGGAAAAAAAGGCTAAGAGCAAGAAAACGAAGAAGCACACCTATTACAGTTTATTCACACTAATGAAACACTTGAAAAATGGACAGAATTTGGATCTATGACTTTTGTTAAAGGGGTAAAAAAGCAATGTTGACACAGTTATGTCTCTAATATTGAAGTATCAAAAAAACAAGCACGAAACGCAAAGCAGACATGTATAGAAAAGGATGTAACCACACAGAACACCCTTGGATTATTTTTACAATAGAAAGTCCTAACTTTAATAATGACACGATACCTGAAAGTCAATTATGGTATATAATTCAAGGTAAAGAATCATCATATACAAATTTTAGAGCTGTAAAACAAGCTATAATTCCTGAGGAGTTAAAGATCAAATGGACAACCTTCTTTAAAACAGGGAAAGTGATGACGAAGTAAATGTTTCACAGATAGAATACTCACTCGAATCGTGAATAATTTTCTTCAAACAATTTTTCCAGAGTAAATATAGTAGTTCTTTTTGTGTGGTACAAAGACGAAGGGAAATACGCCACAAAAGCCCAAACAGCAACTTCCTACCGTCCCGTAAGAGTTTGTGCAACATGGGTTAACAGTGGCAATAACCGTGGGTAATTCATTCGTCGCGGACCAATAATTCCAAGGGAACCTTTCGCATCACCAAATTTATAATGCGAGACAATAACACTGTAATCATTCAGTAATTCGGAACCCATCTCTGAACCGATCATGATATAGGGTTTATTGTCTGCCGTGTCTTGTCTGTCCAAAATATGAACAATCAAATCTTCATTTTCTATGAGTTCAATCACACCTTTTACTCTGTCTCTTGATTCAAATTCCGGGTATTCGAGTAAATTTTGTGTGCCTGCAATATGCACGGCATCGTCCGGTGAAGTATAATCGGCAAATAATGTTTCTACGGAGTCAATAAATAAGCGTAAATACGCATTGGCATCCGAAGGCAGACGATCGCGAATAATAACCGTAAAATTATCACGCAAGAAAGAAATCGGTTTGCCGCTTATTTTTTCATTGAGCAGACGTGCAATTTCATCTAATGCCTGATAATCAATTTCAAATGATGCTTCGAGCGTGACAGTGCGTACAATATCCGACTCCAATTCCACGACGACAAGCAAACGTGTGGAAGAAAGTGCTATCAGGCGCAAACGCTTTAACATCACATCCGATAAATTGGGCAGCACAACTATCCCCAAATAATGCGATAAAGAACTAAGTATCTTTGAAGCATCACGCAACACATTTTCACGTGAGGAGTTTTGTAAATTCTCCTGGACAAAAGAAGCGATTTGATTGGTCACATGCTCCGTTTTCATAAGCGAATCCACATATAATCTGTACCCTTTATCTGTAGGAATGCGACCTGCGGATGTATGCGGATGAGCAATAAATCCCATATCCTCCAAATCACTCATAATATTGCGTATTGTGGCAGGACTCAGTTTATAATGCTCTTCAAGATATTTTGACAAAAAGCGCGAACCGATCGGCTCAGCGGACAAGATATACATTTGTATAATTGCCCGCAAAATATCCTTTTCTCGTTCGGTTAATTCCCTGTCACGGTGATGATATGGAAGAAAATCAGCTTTCATACGAAGTGTTCAATACCTTTAGAGTAATAATTATTTGACTTCCCAATAAAGATTAGCGCGTAATTCTTTTATCCAATCTTCAAACATACGTGTTTGTTTGAAATTCACAGCCATTTTTTCCAGGTATTTATCATCAGTTTCTAAACTGAATTTATGTTCTGCAATAGTTCTTTTTTTCCACACTATATGAAAAGCGGGCTTTGTGGGATCGGAAGCATAAGGCAATGGGTCTGTGACACCGCCATCCGGCAAACCATCAAGCACAGATTTAAGATCTGCGCCAAGCCGTGACGCATCCATAGCTCCCATCGCACCTCCAAAACCTTGTGTTTCTTTTTCTTCAGAATAACGCCTCGCCATTTCATCGAAAGCAGCACCGGCAATAATGCGTTTTTTTATAGCGATTAATGTGTCTTTTACTCTTTGATTATCATCATTTGAGCCACCTAATTTAAAAAGAATATGGCGGGTATTGGAGGCATTCACACGCTTATCATTTAATTGAATCACATGATAGCCAAAAGGTGACTCGATGGGAGCGGAAATTTCTCCGGGCTGTAAAGAATATGCCGCTTTTTCATATTCGGCAACAAATTTTCCTTTTTCTACCCATCCTACTTCACCGCCCATGACTGCGGAGGCTGCATCTGCGCTATAACGTTTCGCAAAATCGGCAAAATCACCGCCTTTGATAATCGAATCACGTATTTTGTTTGCTTTTTGACGAATTTCCTCACGAATTTCTGCCGATGGTTTAACATAAACCACAATATGTGCTAATTCTAACTGGGCAGGCGCAACAGGTAAAGAATCTTTGTATCGTTGATAAAATTCTTCGACCTCGCGGGGTGTGCATTTGACGCCGAAAAATTTTTGTTGTTGTAAACGTTCTGCCATCATTTGTTTGCGCATATCATCACGAAAATTACGCTTTAATCTGTCAATAGACATACCATAGAGATCTTCCACACGGCGCTCACTGCCATATTGCTGCACAAGGTTTTGAATAGTATAATCCAAACGCTGATTTACCTCTTCCGGTGCAATTTCTATGCTATCCTCAATGGCTTTGGTAATAATCAGTTTTTCATTAACCAAATCATCTAATATCTGTTTTTTGAATTGAGGATTATTCGGATCGGCTTTTTTTTGTTGTGCAAAAACGGCAGCGCGACCTTCCACATCTGATGCGAAAATGACTTCCTTTCCGACAATGGCAACAATTTTATCTAATTGTTTGGTATCAGACATTTGAGCAAATATCTTCAAAGAAGGAATCATAAGCAATCCCATCATTGTTACAAATATGAGCGATAATCCATTTTTCATAAAACAAAGATATAGTATTGAGGTGATGAATGATCTGAGTGATAAGCAAATCCGGTGAATATCGGTTTGATACACACCGGATTAGTATTATTGAGGTTACATTATTTTTTAATGACTTTATCTAAGTTTTTCTGATTCAAAGCCACTTTGAATTTAGATTTTAGACGTTTTATCCATTCTTCCGTCAAACGTTTTTGTGTCATATCCTGAAAAGCCGGAGCAAAATCGGGAATAGCTTCTTGAAATGTTTTCACACGGGGCTGCTGTATATCATTGATACTTGCAATAACCCATCCTTTGTCATGTGCCATTGGACCGACTATTGTGCCGTTTTTATTGGGATTAAAGGTTTCCAGAATGGCTTTTGCTAATTTATTAGTTTTGGTTGAGACAAGCCCAAGCGCACCTTTTTTATCTTTTAGAGTACGACGTTCGGTAAACTCTTTTGCTAAATCACCTGTCATCTCGCCGGCATCAATACGCTTTCTTAGGGATTTTGCTAGAGAATCATTCGTTATATAAATTTCCGTAATATCGTAAGATAAATCAGTATTGTAAGAATTTTTCTTCGGCTCCCAGAATTGGCGAGCTTGCGTAGAATCGAATTTCAATTTGCTCCATACTTCGTTTTCTTCGACTTTGAACAACATAATGCCGTCACGAAATTCTTTCATCAATATTGCAAAATCATTATATTCACTTTCAAGACCGGACGTCATTTTTTCAATAACGGGCTGATCGAACATTTTATAGATTGCATTTTTAATTCCGGCAGTATTGAGAAATGTGCCGCGTAAATCTTTACGAAGCTGTAAAGAATCGGCTATTGCCCCCACAGAATATTTTACCGAAGGCGTGCTGTAAAGAGGTAAAGCGCGAAGAGCAATACCTACGTTTTTTCGCCATGTTGTGTCGCTTGCTGTCTTTGTTGTATCAATAGTGCGTAACAGTGAAGCAAATGACTGCGAGTTTAATATATAGCCAAAGGCCTTGCGAACAGAATCGAGATGACGTTCCTTGTCTGCTTGGAAAAATAAGCGTTTATATTCTTTTTTGACAAAATCTCTTTCTTTTTCTACATCGGGTATTATCGTAGAGTCACGACGAATAATATGACAGCCGAAATCTGTCCATACTTTATCGGAGAACGTACCATCGTTAAGAGCAAATAAAGCACGCTCAAATTCAGGGACTACAGTTTCTTTAATACTCTCCAGACCTTCGGAACGGGTGTAATATGCTCCCATATATCCACCTTTTTGTGCAGTAGAAGGATCATTGGAATTATCTCTTGCCATCTGCTCAAAGGAAGCACCTTTTTTCAATAAAGCCAGCACGCTATCTGCTTTTTGGGATGCAGTGGCAGAATCCATTTTAGCATTTGTACTGAAGAGAATGTGGCTTGCGCGCACTTTCAGACGGGGCTCATTTTTAACTAATTTCACGACAAAGTAGCCGACACGGGTTTTGACAAGCGAAGGATACAGCTCACCGACTTTAGAGTTGTAAGCGGCATCTTCGACTTCTCTCAACACACGCGCACTTGTGAAAAACGGTAACATACCACCTTTGCGACCTGTTTCTGTGTCCTCTGATGAATCCTTAGCTACTTGTGCAAAATCGCGACCATTTTTTACAAGGTTGAAACAGCTTTTAGCACGATTGTATGCGCGAGTTGTGTCGCCCTTATCATTTTTCTGAAACAAAAAGACCATGATTTGAGCTTGAAGCTCACGTTTACGACGTTCTAATAATGTGCCGACAGTAGGGTCAACAACTTTTTTATCGAAGTAATATGTTTCGCTCAACATCCGACGATTATTGCCAATATCCGTTTTAACCGCACTGTCTTGGTCGAATTTACGGTCAAAAGCATCTTGCACTTTGAGACGATAACGGGTGTATAACTCTATAAAATCCATCACACTATCACGTGGGATTTCTGCAAAACGAGTAGCGCGACGTGACATGTTTTTCTGGAAAGCTCTCTCAAGTTCTCCATAGGTGATATTCTCTTTACCGACAGTGACGAGAACAATATCGGCATCCGAAGGTTTTACATTTTTGCCGGTTTTCTGCGCAAGGGTGAGTGGCGCAGACATAGCCGATAAAGCCATCAATGCTGCCGTCAGACATACAAATGTCTTCATTCTCTACAACTCCAATTAATGAAACATACATAGTTATTTGCTCAACATGAAAAACCTCACGTGCGGTCATAAAACAACCCGTGAGATAATTCTACGAATACAAAAATCCGAAAATGGACTCACATATTCAACGAAATATTCTCGAAAGACGAGATTTTAGCGTATTTATGACTGAATCAAGGGTAAAAACGCTCTGTCTGAGTTCTCTTTTCTCAGTTTTTGATCTTTGTTGCATTCCTCAGGACTGCAAAATAAAAGAATCCATAATCTCAATGACTATGGATTCTCCTATTGTTTGAATATGAACTATGCGGCGAATGTATCGGTGGTAGTTAATACCACACAGCTCATACTATGATGTGATTATCGTTTCAGCTGATTGATTTCGCCGAGGAACTGATCACTTATTGTCACAGTACGCGAGGCGGCTTCAAAAGCTCTCTGCGTAGTGATAAGATCGGTAAACTGTTCCGTTAAATCCACATTAGACTCTTCTAATGCCGTTGAGTTTATACGCGTGGAAGGGAAAATTTCCACTGCCGTACCCACCGTTGGTAATCCGCTATTGGGCGATATGGAGAAGAAATTGCCGCCTTCTTTAACCAAGCCGCCGGCATTAGTAAAACGTGCAAGTACTACTTGCCCCAAAAGCTCTGACTGACCATTGGTAAATGCTCCAAGTATCTTGCCGGTCTGATCTACCGAGATTCTTGAAAGTTCACCGGATGTGTAGCCGTCTTGTTCGCGAGCGGTGACAGTATTCAAACCGGCAAATTGCGTTAAGCCGCCCAATAAATTATCGGGAGTTGCCAAAGTAATGGTAACATCCTTTGGCGTCACTTGATCAAAAGCATTTGATGTGCTGACAGCATTTAAAGCACTTGCAGCCAAAGTAAAGTTTAACGGCGTTTGTAGTGTACCATCAGAGTTAAAATTTATAGATGTAGGCGCACCGGCAATCGGCGTAGCATTACTGTCCATTGTTGCCACAAGACCAAAAGTATTGGGAGCCGTTTTCGTAAATGCTAAATTTAATACACGAGGCGCGCCTTGCGTATCATAAATAGTAATACTTGTATTAAATTCGTTACCTATATTTGCATCGCCGCGTAAATTACCTGTAATTTGCACGCTTTGCGTTTGGCGAGGCGCAGATTTAAATGTTGGCGATATTTCTACATTTGTTACTTTACGATTTAATTGATTTGTGCCGCTCGAATCTTTGAGCACACGACCGCTGCTGTCAGTTTCAAGATTATAGCCCTGAACATAAGAACCGGAGGAACTGTCCACGAGATTACCGCGTGAATCTACGGAAAAAGCTCCTGCACGTGAATATAATGTTTGACCATTTTGCTTAAAAACAAAAAAACCATCGCCCTGTAAAGCCAAATCAAGCGCACGTGTCGTATTTTGTATAGAACCCTGATTTAAATCCAATTTAATTGCACCAAGACGAACACCCAAACCGATTTGTACCGGATCCACACCGCCTATACCGCCGGCTGCAATATTACTTGGAGAAGAGCCGGAGCCGAATGTCTGAGAAAATTGTTCGGCAAATGTCGTCCGGCTTCCCTTAAACCCGATAGTGTTCACATTTGCAATATTATTGGAAATAACATCAAGACGTTGCTGATGTGCGCGCAGGGAACTTGTGCCTGCCGATAAAGAACGAATAAGTGCCATAATGAATGACCTCCAAAATAAGAAAAAAAGTATTTCAAAAATATCAAACCATCAGTCAGTCAGATTTGATGAGGAGGGATTTCCTGCCAGAATAATAGCGAGGTCCGATCCCTAGTAATTATGCGAAAACAGCCGAATCAATATTTGTAAATACTGTTGGCTCGTTTTCATTTTTTTGCATAGCAGTAATAACCGTTTTATTCGGTACACTTACCACAAAAGCCATATCACGTAACAGTACTAATGTTTCAGAGCCGCCCTTGTCTTGTACTCTTTGAATCGCAGTATCAATCCTTTGTAAATCATCATCGGATAATTGCACATCACGACTTGTCAAACG
>JAYRWZ010000186.1:0-1928 GCA_041917875.1 Chloroflexota bacterium
GAATCACATTAAACAAGTTTGGATTAAAGGGAAACAACAATGATAAGTATGAAAATAAAAACTTTGAAAAAATGGCTTGTATTATGTATTTTGTTTTTGGCAAGTGCGGGAATAGTCACGGCACAAAGTGATATAGATAAAGTATGGCAATTATTAGGAAAAAATGACTATCAAGAAGCGGAAAAAGTCTGTAAAAAATATATAACCGTAAATCCGAATGATACACGGGGCTATATTACATTATCGTTTATTTATGATGTATTGCACAGAAAACGCGATTCGTGGAATGCTTTTAAAAATATATTACGCACAGAAAAAGACCCGATGCCATATTTTTTCTCACAGTGGACAACACAAAAAATATCCGGGCTTGGATTTGATACTACTATTGATGTATGGCAAACAGTAGAAAAAATTGCTATGCAAGGAGATAAGTCAGGGACATTATCGGCGATGGCACATCAAGTGCTTGCTGGCTGGAATCAGAGAAAAAACAGATTAGCAAAGGCAAAAAAACATTATGATGCAATCGGCGCTATAGAAGAATGGACAATAATTGGACCATTTGAGAATATCAGTTCATCGGGTTTTAATGCGGTCTATCCACCTGAAAAATCGTATGATACGAATGCAGTCTATGAAGGGAAAAACAGTGTGCCGGCGCAATGGTTTTCTCCGCCGGTAATTCGATTTGATAAATGGGTAGATATGCAATCGTATTTTCCGGACAAGCAGGTTTTCCTTTATGCGAATACCTTTGTATATTCACCAACAAAGCGTATCGCATCATTACGAGTAGGTACATCAGGTGCTTTAAAAGTATTTTTGAATGATATTGAAGTAATCCGCGATTCCAATGAAATGAATAATGATTTCGATACCTATATCGTTGAAACCGAGTTACAACAAGGATGGAATCGTTTATGTGTAAAAGTGGGTTATGCTGAATTAGACCGTTGCAATTTTTTGGCACGCGTTACGGATGAAAACGGAAAATCGTTACCGGGTGTAAAATATAGTAAATATGCCAAATTATATCCCAAAGGGACTTTGCCTTCCGAAAAAAAAATCATCGAAAATTATGCTGAGGCATTTTTTAAACAGATGATTAAGCAAAATCCAAATCATTTAGAAAATTATTTTCTTCTTGCTGATTGCTATTTACGAAATGATAAAGCAATCGATGCAGAATTAGTGCTTCGTGAAGCACAAAAATTATCGCCTGATAATGGTTTGGTTTATAAATATTTTATAGACGCATATAGCCGCGGTCGTAAAAGAGACGAAGTTGTTACTACGTATGAGAAAATGTATGCACTCAATAAATATATGATTGAGCCAGTACTTTATAAATTTAATCAACACTTGAATAATGAAGACTTTAATAAAGCCGAGGACATGCTATCCGTGCTTGATAGTATCATGCCTGAACGCGATGTGATGGATGGATTGCGTTTAGATTTATACAGTAAGAAAAAACAATATGATAAAGTGATTGAACTTGGCAGAGAAGCATATAAAAAATATCCTGCTACATGGCGTTTTGTAACATTGATGGCAGCTATAGATTATCAAACCACACGAAGTTATGATGGCAGTATTGCCATATATAATGAGTATAACAAACGTGATTACAATGAAACCGGTTTAACAAATTTGGCGGATACTTACTTAAAAGCTTCTAAGAAAAAAGAGTGGGAACAGACTTTTAAAGAATTACTCGTGTATTCGCCTTCTTCTCCGGGTTATTATTACAATATGGCAAATGTATTTACTCAACAACAAGAATATTCAAGAGCAATTGAACAAGTAAATAAATCACTTGAGTTTTGCCCTACATGCAATGTGTATTGGTCAAAATTGGCAGAAATTCAGCGATCACAAAAAAATATTGAGGCTTCAATAGTATCCTATAAAAAAGCGTTAGA
>JAYRWZ010000187.1:0-1818 GCA_041917875.1 Chloroflexota bacterium
CAGTAAAAGCGGTAAATCATTGTACGTTGATTGGAATCCGGTACTCAAGCTCCTTGTTGATTCAGTCTATTATTTTTCATTTAGAAATATTAACAAAGTGACCAATAAAAACAGTGCATGGACACAAGTGCCTTGTGTGGCTAGAAAAAGCACTGACAATGTTGAATGGTTTATTGATGCCGAACGTAGTTCATTAATACAAATAAACGATTTGATAAAGGTGACATCACAACGTGCCGCTCTAACATTAAACGAAGAAAGAGGAACATGGAGAATTGCTTCGTGCGGACAGGGGGCAGGGTTTAGATATGGTCAGATTTTTCTAAATGGAGAAGGCATTGTGAGTAAACCGGATCAAGTGCAGTGTGTTGTTGCTCACAAGTCAAAATATAGTAATGACATTCAGCAAAGAATTTTTGAGACGTATAATTCTTCTCTGGATGTAAATGTTCCTAATACTCGTAATTTTTATCGCTATATTATGGATTCTATCCCTAAAGGTGACATTGTGGGAGTAACGTTTGCCAATTCGGGATTTCGTGGGTTCTATTTTATACATGATTTAGGTCTTAAAAATGAAATTTCACTCGATTCATTGCGGGAAGCATTACATTCTATAGGATCCGTTCTTATTGATTCCACATTATCCGCAAAGTATTATCCCAACGGGGAACCATTCCCTGACAATATGCGATGGACCAGTTCATTTGCAATAATCGGTGAGAAAGGTGCAACAACAGCATTTGATGAAATATATGGAGACCCCAAAGACACCATATTTGCGCAATCAAATACTATCCCGACATTTTCTAAAAACGGATCCTTGCTGACCTCAAAAATAGGAGAAGCACAACAGTGGGATTCACTTATAATACGAGGCGAAAATCTTACACATCAGTGCATTACTAATATTTACGGTTTTTCTGCGAATAGCGTGCCTATAGGTATAATTAAAACCGATAGCACTAACGCTCTATCATTGCGTGATATCAATGCGACTTTGATTCCTGAAATACGGGTTGCCATAGAATTACAAAGAAAATCAGATATAAATCCTCCACGAATATATGATATTACAGCAAAATTTACTCCCATACCGGAATTAGCCGTAATTCCGGCGTCCTTACGATTAAGTCAAGACTCTCTGCTCCGCGGCGATACATTGACTGTCTTCACTGATGTGATGAATTTATCAAAAAGGGTGCATTCCGATTCTGCTGAAATAAGAGTGCTTTTTATACCGAAAGCATCAAATGGGATTCTTACACAAACTACGAAAGTCATACCCGGTTTACGCACAGATGAAATTTACTCATCGTCGCTACTTACTGAAACATCAAATTTCGCTACTACATCATCTGTTGAGACTTCAGTCAAACAAAAATTTGTAAATGAAATTTCTTTTACATTTAATAATAAATCTGAAACCACTGTTAATGTAGGTGAAGATTTAGTTCCACCCACAATAGATGTGTTCGCTGACAGCATGAAAGTTAATGATGGCGACTATGTAATGCCCAATCCGTATTTGGCTTTTGTTATTTCCGATAACTCTTTGTTAAAAATAGATTCTTCGAGAATACTGATACGTATCAATGGCAGATTGTTTCCATTTACCAACAGAGCCGAAAATGCACGATATACGCATCACTACGGAGAAGGAAATAAACGAGGAACATTTTCATTTAAAATTAAAGATTTTTTGGAACTCGGTGATAATAATATGCGAATAATTGTGGAAGATGCCTCAGCCAATAAGGATACTGTTTCCATGAAATTATGGGTAGCATCGGGAAATAGTGTTGATAATGTTAAGCC
>JAYRWZ010000188.1:0-2327 GCA_041917875.1 Chloroflexota bacterium
AAATTTTCTGATATTCTCAAATATGATACGTCCTTGTCGAATAGCAAGGGCAATAGAGGTGAACGAATCATTTTTTAAAACCATATCAGAAACTTCTTGGGCAACCTGAGTGCCGCGCTGCCCCATTGCAATACCTATATCGGCTTTTTTAATGGCAGGAGCATCATTGACTCCATCGCCTGTCATGCCTACGATATAACTTTTTTCCTGAAAAACTTTTACCAAATCCAATTTATGTTTGGGGTTCACTCTGTCAAATACGGGCGTATTAATCCACTTCTTTTTATCTTCTTCGTTCAAGTCTTCATAATCTTTCATGTCTTTGCCGAGCATTACGGTTTGTTTGGGCTTTATGATGCCTAACTGTGCGGCAATATACTGTGCTGTTGCAGGATGGTCTCCCGTAATCATCACGACTTTAATACCTGCTGTTTTACACTCCTGAATAGCGGCTACGACTTCCTCTCTTGGCGGGTCAATCATGCCCACCAAGCCGATAAAAACAAGATTCTTCATAAATGAATGGTCATCTGTTATGTCGCCCCGATAAGCCATAGCTATAACGCGATGCCCCAAAGCGGATAGTTTTTCAGCTTCTTTTGTCCAGTATTGATATTTGGTAGCGTCTATCGGAACGATGTCGTTTTCTAAAATATGGGTACATTGAGCGATGAGTTCTTCGACAGCCCCTTTTGCAAAAGCAATCTTTTTACCCTCTTTTTCATGCAGGGTTGCCATCATTTTAGTTTCGCTGGTGAAAGGTATTTCTTCTTTCTTAGAAAATTGGCGGCGGACAGTATCAATATTTTTACCTTGAAGATGTGCAAATTTTAACAAGGCAATTTCAAGCGGGTCGC
This sequence comes from Chloroflexota bacterium, assembly GCA_041917875.1. Classification (GTDB taxonomy): domain Bacteria; phylum Bacteroidota; class Ignavibacteria; order Kapaibacteriales; family UBA961; genus UBA2353. The sequence continues at coordinate 858 of JAYRWZ010000188.1, forward strand.
CTATTTCTTTTACATCGTTGTCGCCCACTTCTAATTCTGCGGTGTTGCATAAAATAAAATTATCTGTAATCAATTGGAGATGGGCATTATCGCCTGTAAAATCACTGTTTTTTTGCCAAAATACTGAGGGGGTGATAATCTGGACGACTTCCATTTTATTTTGTGTAAGTGTTCCTGTTTTATCCGTACAAATCACATTCGTACAACCCAATGTTTCGACTGCCGATAGTTTTTTGACAATCACGTTATGACGCGCTAATTTCAACATCCCTTGTGCTAAGGACAGCGTTGCCACAATCGGCAAACCTTCGGGAATAGCTGCCACAGCTAAAGCAATAGCGGTTTCGAGCATTTCAAGAATATGTTGCCCATTGAGTAAACCCGTTATAAAAATGACAACGACTAAGACGACCGTTATTTTGATAAGTTTTTCGCTGAAATCTGCTAATTTTTTCTCTAATGGTGTAGCGGCTTGGTCTGATGTGTGGACTAATCTGGCGATTTTGCCTAATTCGGTCTCCATACCCGTTGCACAGACTAAAACAAAAGCATTGCCTTTAAAAACATAAGTGCCTTTGAAAACCATATTGGTGCGGTCTGCCAAAATTGTTTCTTGGGGCATCACGCCTGTTCTTTTTTCAATTGGTAGGGATTCACCTGTTAAAGCCGATTCATCAATCAATAATTGTGTGGAACGGTATATCAAACCATCTATGGGTATCATATCGCCTGCATCAACAAATACAATATCGCCGATAACGATTTCTTCTGAATTAATTTCACTCAATTTACCTTCCCGCCACACTTTTGCAGGAACAGAAGACATCTTTTTTAAAGCCTGCATCGAGACTTGGGCTTTAAATTCCATATAAAAACCAATGGCTGCATTGATAAAAATAACACATAAAATAGCGATACCATCAAGCCATTCATTGAACCAGAAAGACATACCTGCCGCAAAAAGCAGTAGAAAAACAATAGGATTTTTGAACTGATTGACCAATATCTGAAAAGGTGTGATTGTTTCCTCTGCACGGATAGTATTCCGCCCAAATTCCTCTATCCGTTCTTTTACCTGATTTATGGTTAAACCACGTTCTAAATGACTGTCAAGACATTCAGCCGCCTGCTCTGCTTTTGTGGCATGAAAGACAAAATTATTGTGTACGTTTTCCATGATGGTTTTTAAATTTGATGATTAAAAGAGTTCCACTGCTATCATACAATATTGACCAATTCCTTTTTATCTTCAAAATCGCTGATATTTTGCAAGGTTATTACCGCTATCTGCGACAAAGCCTCCTCTGTAAAAAAAGCCTGATGTGCGGTGATAAGCACATTGGAAAAAGACATCAGGCGCATAATCACATCATCCTGAATGACAGATTCCGAAAAATCGTGAAAGAACAATTTATCTTCCTGCTCATAGACATCAATGCCGAGATACCCTAATTGCCCCGATTTTAAGGC
>JAYRWZ010000189.1:0-2199 GCA_041917875.1 Chloroflexota bacterium
AGCAGCATTATATGCCGCAATTGCGATTTCATCTTTGTCGCGGAAGTATTCAACAACAGAGAGAACTATTTTTTTCGTTTCTTTGTCAAATTCAACCACTTTCAATGGTATGGTATCTCCGGGTTTGAAGTAATCAACGATATTGCGTACGGGCGCAAAGGATAATTGCGATACAGGTACAAAACCGTCAACACCCTCGGGTAACTCAACGATAACACCTTTTTCGATGATGCGTTCGATTTTACCTTCAGTTGAAGCACCGGCAGAGAATCGGCTCTCGAAATAATCCCAAGGATTGTCAGAAATTTGTTTATGACCAAGAGCAATACGTCTGTTATCAGCATCAATACCAAGTACTATTACATCCAGTTCATCACCTTTTTTCACAAATTCGCCCGGGTGACGGATTTTCTTCGTCCATGAAAGGTCGCTGATATGTACTAAGCCATCTACACCGGGCTCAAGTTCAACGAACAAACCAAAGTTAGTTAAGTTACGAACGACACCCTTGTGTTGTGAGCCAATGGGATATTTTGCCATTAAATCAGCCCAAGGATCCGGATCAAGTTGCTTCATTCCAAGAGCAAGTTTTTTCTCGTCTTTATCAATGTTCAAGATGATGGCTTCTACTGTTTGCCCCATCGAAACCGCTTGTGAAGGATGCTTGATATGTTGCGTCCATGACATTTCACTAATATGAATCAGACCCTCAATGCCTTTTTCAATCTCAATGAATGCACCGTAATCGGTTAAGCTGACAACTTTACCTTGTACTTTTGTGCCTTGAGTGTATTTTTCACCTATGGCATCCCAAGGGTGTGAAGTCAATTGTTTCATACCTAAAGAGATGCGGCGTTTTTCGGCATCATAATCCAATACAACGACTTTCACGGTTTCATCGAGAGAAACAATTTCCGAAGGATGTGTGACACGACCCCAAGAAAGATCTGTGATGTGAACAAGACCATCAACACCACCGAGGTCAACAAAGACACCAAAGTCTGAAATCGCTTTAACAGTACCTTCAAGTACCAAACCTTTTTCAAGTTTATCAAGAATAGCTTTTCTTTGGTCAGCAAGATGTTCTTCGAGAAGAATTTTGTGGCTGACAACAACATTTTCATTCGGATGATTGATTTTCACAACACGAACATCTAAGGTTTTTCCAACCCATGCATCAAAATCACGAACCGGACGGACATCAATTTGTGAACCGGGTAAAAATGCTTCAATTCCGAGTAAATCCACAACCATACCGCCCTTGATTCGGCGCAAAATACGCACTGGCACTATCTGTTGTGTCTCATGTAATTTTAGGATATCATCCCAAGTTTTCATGAAATCTGCGCGACGGCGGGACAAGATCAATTTACCGCTACTGTCTTCGATACTTTCAATAAACACATCAACGACATCGCCAAGATTGAGTAATTCAGCACCAATAAACTCATTGCGTGCTACTACGCCATACGATTTAAAGCCAATATCAATGAAGATACTGTCTTTTGTAATTTGCGCAACTGTGCCTTTTGCCAGCTCTTCAGTTTTAATCGAAGCAACTTTTTTATTCAATAATTCATCAAATGATGAATCATCCATCATCGGAACATTGAAATCACTGTCAAAAAGTGCTTCCAAATTAAGATGTGAACGAGTTGCTTTTTGCGGGGAGGCAACAGAAGCCATTTGGTCATTGCCTGCATTTTCTTGAATTTCAGACATGTAGTCTATCCTTACATTTACTCTCCGGTTATACGAAAGCCACTCATTCGTTTTTCCGCAGAAGGGGGTTTGTGAAACATACTAAATGTGGCTGTATGTAAAAAAGATTACAAAAATACGTGTTCTTTTTGATATAAAGCTGTATTTCGTAAAACCTAAGCTGTTTCGGTAGAAACGTAACATTGATTCGAATAAAAAAAAGCTCTCGGAATTGTCCGAAAGCTTTCACATAGGAGCAGGTAATTTGTCTAATGATGATGGGCTTGCATTTCTAACCATCGTTCGGCATCAATTGCAGCCATACAACCCGAGCCGGCAGCGGTAATTGCTTGTCTGTACACGCTATCTTGAGCATCACCACACACAAAAATTCCGGGTACATTCGAATAGGTAGATTTTCCTCTTGTTATAATATATCCTGTTGAATCCATATCAAGTATGTCTTTGAAAAGTTTTGTGTTAGGTTCATGACCTATA
>JAYRWZ010000190.1:0-3214 GCA_041917875.1 Chloroflexota bacterium
CCCCGATTTTTCTCTAATGCTTTGATAGAGTCGGGAACTCATGCCATCGCCCAATAAGGTGTTAAAAACTGCAAGGGCATATCGTTGATGCGAACGAATCCCTTCGGTGATTGTGCCGACTAACAAATGCGATTGTTGAAAATCCTTGGGGAGCTGAATTGTTTGCGATGGAATAATACGCGGTTTTCTGCGTTTAGGCATTGCCGAGGGGATCATAGATGTATGCACGAAGTTTCTCATACATATATCTACTACTTCATCGTGGTGCATATTTCCGGCAACAGTGACAACCATGTTTTGTGCTACATATCGCTGCTCATAAAATGATGTGATATCGTCGCGAGTGAGTGCTGCAACAGTATCCACAGTTCCTGCAATCTGTCCGCCAAGCGGATGTTTCCCAAAGAGTAATTTTTCGCCTTCATCAAAGATAATCTCTTCGGGGTCATCATCATAAGAGCGAATCTCTTCGATTATAACTCGCCTCTCTTTTTCGATGTCACGAGGGTGAAATTGAGGCATAAGCATCACCTCACACAATACCTCTAATGTCTGCTTTGCATACTGTTTTAAGCTGCGTGCATAGACGCATGTATGCTCTTTGGTCGTAAAGGCATTGGCATAAGCACCTACATCTTCGAAAGCTCGCGCAATGGCTGCACTGCTGCGTTTTTTTGTTCTGCGAAACAGCAAATGTTCAATAAAATGTGCCACTCCCATAGTCCTGTTGGATTCATCGCGAGAACCGGCATTGACCCATATTCCAAGCGCAACTGATTCAACAGTAGGCACATACTCCGACAGAATATGCAAACCATTGGGTAATATGGTGATTGCAATGGTGTCTGTTAATGAGATAAAACGAGTTGCATTATTCATGGAAATGTACTAAAAATGAGCCGAGAGAAACGATTGTACGCAGCAATAAGTGCAATGGAGGGTATAAAAAAAAACCATTGATTTCTCATTGGGTTTTGTGGTGATAGAATACAACTGTGGAGCTGTTGTACGTAAGCAGTGACAAACTTTCCGGCAATTTGTTTCCGAGTTACCAATAGATTAACACTATTTAACGAGGTTGTCACATGAACAAGTAATGAGCTTAGTGTTGGCTAAAATCAGATATATGCGTATTTTTAACAAAAAAAAATGTGTTGAACTTCTTTAACTCTTAACTATATGAAGATATATTCTACTCTTGTTTTGCTTGCGGTATTGTGTTCAAGCCCGTTCTGGGGTACTAATCTTTATGCCGCAAAACAGAAAAACAAAAAATCTAAACCAAAACATTCAACACGATCTGTGTTGGATGTTATGAGGTTACCTTCGCCAACAGAGATTCCTCCATTCCACAAAGAAGGAAGAAAAAGACTTTCGCGCAAGGATTGGATAGATTCAATGCACCGAGCTGCACCTGATGTTGATTGGCGTAAGGTGGAGGAAGAAAATCGAATTACTATGTCGGAAATCCGCACTGAAAGAACAAAAGTAAACCGAGAAGCTGCACTTTCGACACAGAAAATACAGAGGATTGCCAATGGTCAATTGAATGGATATTGGTGGGAACGAGGAAGCGCTGATCAATCCGGCTCGGCTGCCTCAGCAGAATATGATCTCAAGTCTGATACAATAATATCGCGCTCCGCATCGGGTAATATATGGAAAGCGACATTGGATGGCAATAATTGGAAAGTGATTGACGATGAACAAAGGTTGAACTACCGATTAAGAGTTGTTGTGGACAATAAAGACCGCTTAATCCGCTGGTCCGGACAAATGGCACAATATTCTGATGACTGGGGAAAAACTTGGAAAAATGCTTCACCGCTGGCAGGGCTTACGGAAAGCCAAGAAAAATATAAATGGGGATGGATTGAAAAAACCGCTCGCACAAAAGATGCTGTCTATTTAATCACAAGAGAATGGAACGGCAGTCCTTGGGGGGCTAAATGGGCATTGTATCGTTCTATGGATTTTGGAAAAAATTATACATTTGTTTTCTCTACTATGGATGACTTATCCTTGTGGACAAATAATGAATTTTCAGTAAGCGCATATTATACGACCAAAGGCGCGGTCTATAAATTGGGCAACTCAGGTACGGGATCTTTATTGTCGAATCTACCGGCAGAAAATGCACAAATTTCCGGTGGATTTGATGATGGAAAATCATTATATCTTTATGCGTACTCGGACGGAACATTATATAAAAGCAATAATGGTGCAAAATCATGGACCACTCAAGGAAAAACAGCGGATGGCAATATTACATTTGTCTCAAGAACGGACCATAATCTCATTACATGCGGATGGGTTGATTGTTATAAAAGTAATGACGGTGGAAAAACATGGAATGTAATAAACAGATGGGGTGAATATTATGGACAACCCGCCTCAAAACTCCATGCGGATATTATGCACATTAATTCCTTTTTTAATAAGGCAGGTAAGGAAGTGATATTGATTTGTTGTCATGGTGGCTTATATGTTTCTTATGACCAATTGCAGACCGTCAGTAATCTATCACTCAAAAAACATAATATCAGTCAATATTACAGTACAATAACAAGTTATCATCAACCCGATATAATGTATGCAGGAAGTCAAGATCAGGGTTACCAACGCTCCGAAATTGATACTAATACCGGAATATTAAATTTCCAGCAAGTCATTAGCGGTGATTACGGGCACATGGTCAGTGCCGACAGTGGTCGTACATTTTGGATGACGTATCCCGGATTTCTTACATATTTACCCGAACCCAGAAAAGGGGGGCTGAGTGCATGGTGGGATTATACAAGCAAAGGTCAGTTGTGGATGGCGCCATTAATGGCTGATCCTGACAATCCTGCGGCTGTGTTTATGTGTGGCGGAGTGCCTGAAAATGAAAAAGGTGGTAAATTATATCACATAACTTCGGTGAACGGGAAAGCCGAGGCAAAGGTTTTACCATTTAATTTCGGCAGCCAAATAACGGCTGCTAATTATTCGCCGAAAAATAAAAAAATCCGATTTGTTTTAACTTCCGATAATAATTTTTATACATCAATGGATGCCGGAAAAACATGGCAATCGAAATCAACAGGTATTTTACCCGGTGGGCATTATTTTTATGGAAATGGAATTTTACCTTCACCATCTAATGAAAAACGTGTCTATGTATGCGGTTCAGGATATTCAAATCCCGGTGTATATCGTTCCGAAGACTATGGAG
>JAYRWZ010000191.1:0-6109 GCA_041917875.1 Chloroflexota bacterium
GCGGAATTTATCAATAAAAAAATGGTTGCCGGTCATAAAAGATTGGTCTTTATTATTGGCGGTGCTTATGGATTTTCCGATGAAGTGTATGCACGCGCACACGATAAAATATCTTTATCAGCCATGACATTTTCCCATCAAATTGTGCGGTTATTATTTGTGGAGCAATTATACAGAGCATTTACAATCTTACGTAATGAACCATATCATCATGAATAAAACAGTTCGGAATATTGCACCGTTTTTATGATAACAAATGTCTCAAAGTTCTCTGCAACAAGTGTTTAATTCATCGTCCCTATGCCCAGATATACAAAAGTTGTGCGTGGGCTTTGACCCTTAGGTGTCACTGTTGCCGTGATTTTTCCTACGCCCTCAGCCCATTTCTTTGTATCAAGCATAATAGAATGATATCCGGCATTTTCGGGCATATCATACAATATTTGTTTTTGGGTTGAAGGACCTTCGTCAAAAGTAATTGTAACTTGAGCATTAAGCATGCATTCGAAATTTATTACTGTCTCTGAACCATAATAACTAGGATTAGGAGTACAATGTAATCGAAACCCGTATTCCGGTATTTCTGCTTTGCTTCCTGTGCTATTATTACATAAGCCGAATATTCCGAGAGTATTACCAACAATATCGGTGCGAACAATTTGAATATCCTGATATCCGCTGAAATTATGTACCATAAGCACTCTGCCGCTGCCATTGGTTTGTCCATCATCAATTAATAAGGAATCATTGGTTAATTTGAGCACTTTATAATCCCTTTTTTTCGGAAATAAATCCTTAAATACTAACTTTAAATTTGTGGCACCGGCACTATCTTGTACTGACCAAGAAAACGCAGCCGATTGTTCACAACTTTCCATATTCCCTTGCTTATCTGCGCCGAATCGAACTGTTTGTGCAAGAAAACTAAATGTTCTGTAAAACTGCCACACACCTTTCCAATTGCCATTGACTAAAGTACGCTCCTTATCATTAAGTTGAGGTTGCACGGCATCGTCACCGCAAGACAAAGTAAAAAGAGTGATAAAAATAGAAATGAGTAAAACACTGATACGCATAAGGGACTCCTTGTTGTGATGATACGGGCAAAAATACAGTACTTTGGGAAACCTGCAATAGCCCCATAGAGAATTAATTTTTTCATCATTTTTTTGGTTCGTACTGTATTAAACGATTGTTTACCAATAAGTACGCATAGTGTTGCCGTATGCTATAAGCGACCAAGAACACACGTGCAGCGGCTTCTCAACAAAACATAGTCGCAATTTTCACGTCCGCATTTGCTAATTTTGCTGAAAATTATTCATCACTTGTAAAGGAAGTACGCTAATGCGCAAGTATGTTGCCCTATTATATTTCATAGTTCTTCTCTGTGGAACCGGCTCTGCTCAAACTGTTTCTGAGGTAAAGCGTGCCATGCGTGACGAGATTAAACGTTCACTTTCGGAATTATCTATCGAGGGCTTACAAAAGCCCTACTATGTGGATTATTCGGTATCGCAACGCACGACGTATGGCGTAAAGGCGGTACTCGGTTCTTTACTTTATTCTCGTGCAATCACAAGTGCTTCGGCAACCGTGGGTTTGAGAGTGGGCAGCAGCAATTTTGACAATACTAATTATTTTGATGTATCCTTAGGTTTTTTCGGAAGTGCCGACGATGAGGAAAGTTTTCGTAATCGCCGTGTTCCCATAGAATTAGATTATACGTCATTGCGTCGAGAATTATGGCTTGCCACCGATGCGTGCTACAAACAATGTGCTGAGCTGTATGCCAAAAAAGAGGCGGCGATCAAGAACCGTCTGCGTAGCGACACTTTGCCGGATTTTATCACTTTGTCCGGTGCGGTGCTGGCCGACACAGTGCGCTTTGCACGATTCGATCAACGCTACTTTGAAGCATTAACAAAAGATATGTCAGCAATATTTTTACAATATCCTTTTATTCACGGTTCATCCGCAGGTGTCGAATATATGCCCGAGCAGACGATATATATCAATAGTGAAGGACGCGAATATGTCAAAAACGAGGCGTATATAGGTTTAGAAGTTGTTGCATCAACCCAAGCAAATGACGGAATGTTTCTTGCGAATACCTATACGTGTTATGCCCGCACGCCACAGGATTTGCCCTCGCGCGATTCTTTGCTGAAAGCTGTGGAACAAATGGCAAAGACCTTAGAAGCCACAAGATCAGCACCTCGACTTGAGGACAGCTATTCGGGTCCTATACTTTTTGAAGGACAAGCGGCAGCAGAAATTTTTGCACAAATGTTTACCCCTAATGTGGTGGCTCAACGCCCTCAATTAACCGAGCGAGGAGTGCAAGACGATGACAGATTCGGCGCATTTCAACAAAAAATCGGAGGCAGAGTATTGCCCGAATTTTTATCGGTTGAAGCAGTACCCCAAAAGACTACATTCGAGAAAACGACACTGTGCGGTTCTTACCTTATTGATGATGAAGGTATGCCCTCAAAAAATGTGTCACTTGTAGAATCAGGATATTTGAAAACGCTTTTATCGTCACGTATTCCCACAAAACGTATTCGCGAATCTAATGGACATCAAAGGGGGGGAGGTCCGGTTATGAGTACCTTAGCAATACAAACGGCAAAAAACAAAGCACTCTCTTACAATGATTTACGAAAAAAAATGATGAAATTTTGTAAAGACAGATCGCTCCCTTTCGGTATTGTGGTTCGCAAAATCTTAAATCAGAATATTCTCTATACCGTTTTGTTCAGCCAAACCTCCGGCGAATTTTCGTACAGCCAAGGTCCGGGAAAAGCCACATTGCTTGAAGTGGTAAAAGTGTATCCCGACGGAAAAGAAGAAATAGTGCGCGGTGCAGAAGCTGCCGGATTTGTGGTGCAAACTTTTAAAGATATAGTTGCAACGGGAAAAAAGCAATATGGCTATAATTATTTGGCACCGGCGGTAATATCGCCATTTATGACTGGTGGTTCGCAATATGTTATTTCTTCTCTAATTGTGCCGGATATTTTGTTTGAAGACGGAGAAATTTTGCCCATAAAAGGAGATTTTCCGAAACCGCCGCTTTTGCCGTCACCGCAAGCACAAAAATAATATATTTGCTCATTTTTCACACTGAAGGGTTCTATGAAAAAAATCATCATATTGAGTATCTGTGTAATATGTCTGTCGCAACTCGGTTTTGCGGCTTCAAATAACCGAATTATTGCTCCCATATATCTGCGCAACAATATTGTTGATTCTATTTATGTGCCTGATATTATTCAAGATGAGGATTATGAAGACTATACGGTTGTGGCGCAGGAACGTATGACAATGCGCTATGATAAAAAAAAGAACTTGATATATATAACACCGTCAGTTGAAGAAACAGCACTTACGGTGCTTACACTCAAAAAAGGAAATATTACCTACGATATTCCCGTAATCATTACTCGTACTTATCGCTACACATTTTCTGTTTTACCGAAATCGGATAATCCGAAAGCATTTCTTGCAGGAACATTTAATAACTGGAGTCCCACAACATTGCCAATGATACCTGATCAAAATGGTATTCCGTTTATCAATATGTATCTAGAGCCCGGAAGATATTTTTTTAAATATGTGGTTGATGACGAAATTATGACTGACGCTAATTTGCCCATAGTTGCCGACGGGCGCGGCGGTGAAATGAATATGCTCAATGTAATTTCCTCAAACTCTTCCATTATATTGTTACCCCTGCAATATAAGAAAAGCGCTGACGGAACTGTAATATTGCCTTTTAGTACTGAAGGGGTTTCGTCCCTGCAACCGGAAAACATTATCGTTTTTCGTAACAATAATGTACTTCCCAAAAGTAATATCAGCATAAATGAACGGAGTTTTACCATTACCGTACCGAAGGAAAAAAAAACTGCCGATAATGATATTATTCGTGTGGGAATCAACAGCAATGGTAATTCTTCGATGCTCTATACGTGTTCCATAAAAAATGGCGAAGTCAGTACCTTGACAAATACTCATGATATGTTGCAAAACATGAGCATATATTCAATCTTGATAGATCGTTTTCATGATGGCTCTGCTGAAAATAATGATAAAAAAGCACCTGATTCAGTTATACCTTATGCGCGCTACAAGGGAGGTGATTTTGCCGGTATTATCAAAAAAATAAGAGACGGATACTTTACATCGCTCAATATTAATACGTTATTATTGTCACCCGTTACAGACAATCCCGATGGAGCAATTTCCACATCGTTAACCGCACCTTCAAAATCATCGGCTTATTTGGGATTATGGCCCATTCACCATGAAAAAACAGAAAATCATTTTGGAACAATAGAAGAATTACAGCAATTGGTTCAAGAAGCACACAAGCGCGGTATTGCTGTTGTCTTGGATTATATAGCTGACCAAGTTCACAAAGATCATCCGTATTATGTGGCGAATCCGGAATGGTTTTTCCCATATCGCGCGGGTGATAATTTTGTGCATATTTTTGATTTTAATGCCCATCCCAATGCTATTGATAAAGTAACCGACAATATAGTATGGTGGTTAGAAATTACACAAGCTGACGGTGTGAAAATTGACAATGCCGGAACTATCAATGAACAATTCAGACGCTCCTTGGCAAAAAAAATCAGACTATTAGAAAAAAAGACCGATAAAAATATTGTTGTCATGGGACATGTTCGCGATATTCCCTACTTGACACCCACTATTATCAGTCAAGGTCAAATGACCACCACTCTCAATGCCCATATTTATGAGGGAATATATGCGACAACTCTAGAAAAAGGAAATCTTGATTTTCTTGCATCAGCACTACGATCCGAAAAAATGTGCGATCATTGTTTAAATTATATTGATGAACCGACAGGCTATTATCATCCGAAAATACCCGCCAAACGTACTCTTGATTTTATCCCGTTACCAACGGCTCATCAGGTGGATTCGATTACAACATTGCGAAGAAAATTTATGTCTTTGCCACTATATCATGTCTTGACCCATACATTACCCGGAGTGCCCATGATTCATACAGGCGAGGAAGTAGGATTTTCTACTACTGTTTCCACTTCAAATCCGAATGCAATGTTTTTTGGTGATTCTTTATTTTATGAAGAAAAAGAAGTGTTGAGAGATGTGAAAAATATTACGTCTTTGCGTGCACAGTATTCGGCTCTGCGAAATGGAACTTTTAACCTTGTGTTCCAGCAAGGTAATTGGATGCTTTATATTCGTGCCGATAATAAAGAGAAAATTCTTGTAGCAATCAATATCGGGGAATATGAAGCAAGTCTGTCATGCCAAATACCGGCAGAATACAATGCAAAAGAACTTGTGGACATCTATGCAAAAAATACGCAAAATATACCCGTAAAAAACAATTCAACAGCACAAATAGATGTTCCGGCTTATGGATTTAGAATATTGAAAATTCAATAATCTGAGATGTATTCGCTAAGAATCATAATGTAAATAAAAGTAAAGCTAATACTCTGCATGAGTCCATTTTATGCAATATTTCTATAATCAAACCATAGCGGTTTTGAGTTGCAGGGTATGGTTGAATGATTGAAAATACATCTATCAACAATGTATGCTCTCGAAAATATTGAATATTTTTTTGTGTAAAACCGGTAATTCATTCCGGGTATAATTGAAAAAAAGAACAGATTATATGTAGAGAACGCAACACTGATTTAGTGTACCAAAGTATAAAATATCAATGAATAGGAATACATTCAAAAGGGAATACTAGTGTTTTAGATTCCCAGCACATTCTGTTATATATGCTTACTTGTACCATCAATTTTCTGTCCCCGGCATTCAATGAAAATATTATGCTGATTTTGTAGCAAACAATAGGGGCTATCTTCAACTTTATCAATGCAACATGGATAAACCGGATGAGATGAATGTTTCGTATGTGGTCTTCTGAAAATCACAGCATATAGTATTGAGTAAAGAGTGTCCGCCTCATTTCTTCTGTAATTTTGCAGTATAAGTTAATATATTTGTAAAAAAAGTAACATAGTATATTGTGTACGCTTATTGATACTATTATTGCAAATAATCTAAGGAGAAGATGATGAAAATA
>JAYRWZ010000192.1:0-1823 GCA_041917875.1 Chloroflexota bacterium
CACCCAAACCTGTGGGTGAGGAATTACAGCTTTTACAAATTAGACAAACAATACATGTCACTATGCTATATATAAAAGGTTTCATAATTTTTTAAAATATTAACGTCGCAGCCAATAATAAGTGTTTGAATTGTATATTTCTTTACCTTTTACAAATTCTTTAGTATTAAATATCAATGTTATGCTTCGTGAGGTTTCATAAGTATAGGTTGAGGTAGTTATACGTGTATTTATTGTTTCTGACATAGTTTCTATATCATACCAGTCAATATTTCTAACCTTTTTACCTATTAATTTTTTATTTAAAGAAATAAGACTATCCGCATAATTTATAAAACAAGAGGAATCTTGTTGTACTTTCCAGAAGCATTTGTTCGTTTTATCATTTGCAAAATATATTGGTACATTGTCTCGGAGAGGAGACCAGAATTTTTCTCTTTGAGAAAAACTCACGGAATCATTATGGTAATGATATAGTGTCCATTTTGGATTTTTTGCAAAAAAGGAAATCATATCTACCGAATCCGGTATCTCCTCACCCAAACCTGTGGGTGAGGAATTGCAGCTATTACAAATTAGACAAACAATACATGTCACTATGCTATATATAAAAGGTTTCATTATAAATCTCCTTGTAAAAACCTAAAAAAATCCCCGTCATTTATTGTTGAATAATCAAAGGAGAATAAAATATCTGAGAATTATCATACAGTTTACAATAATAGTAGCCGGACGGTATATTGTGAAGCATGATAGTTGTTGAAATATTTACGGTGTATTCCGCAATTTTTTCTCCTTGCATCGTATATATTTCCAAGCGTATATCACGGCTCATCCCTTGTGAATCCATCACGGTAATATTTCCGGAGGATGGTTGCGGAACAATCTGAATTTTCGATGCAACAATGTCACTTTCTGACAGAGAAGTGATAATGTGTGAAATATCTGTTTTCCATAAGCCATCATCAATAACCGATGCAAACAGAGTATTGTCTTTGCGGGTAAAATGCTGAATATCCGATTGATTCAATCCTTTCTTTTCCCATAGCATTCCGTCATTATTGCTGATATAGACCCCATCTTCCGTGCCGGCAATCAATACGGAATTATATTCCATAAGTGCTTTTGTTTGTAATGACAAAGAAAGTTTTTCCCAGTTCGAACCATTATCGCTGCTGCGATATATGCCATCATCCATTGTGCAATAGAGAAAGCCACGGGCACCAAGCATAGTATAAAGTGTTTGCGAAGGTAGCGATATTTTTTCCCACATTTTTCCATTATCAGAGCTTTTATACGCTTGTAAGATAGTGGGTGAAATCTCGATAATAGCAAAAAGTAAAGAATTTGCCGCAAAAAGTGCAGTATGTTTTTTTGTACTGTGTTCTTTGTCTATGGTAAGTAATTCCCATGTCTCTCCCAAATTGCCGCTTCTGCTTATGCTTCGTTCAGTTTGTACAATCAGAGTGTCATTACTTTTCACAAGCATTCTTACAGTATTGCTGTGTTGAAGTCCTTTATCAAACAGATACTCCCATGATTCGCCATCATTCATTGAACGAAACAATCCATTCGAAGCCACAAAAGTGACCCCATTATCCATAATGACAGACGATGTTGTTTTTCTCAGCACTTCGCTTTCTGCCCATGATTCGCCATTATCATTGCTGTTGAACATAAATCCGGTTTCTGTTCTTGCCCACAAATTTCCATTATTGGTGATGAAAGATGAAGCTATGGTGAGATTGCGTAATCCATTCATTGACATTTGCCATGTTGTACCTTTGTCGGATGTGCGTATCAATCTTTTATTGGTTGCAGCA
>JAYRWZ010000193.1:0-5638 GCA_041917875.1 Chloroflexota bacterium
ACCAAAACCAACATCGCCACAAACCAATCTGTCCATCGGTTGCATTGCTTCCATATCTTTTTTTACATCGGCTGTTGCTTTTGCTTGGTCGGGAGTATCTTCATAAACAAAACCGGCTTCAAACTCTTTCTGCCATGTCGTATCAGCCGGGTAAGCATATCCGGGTTTTGATTTCCTTAAAGCATAAAGTCGAATTAATTCACGTGCAATATCTTTTAATTTTCCTTTGGTTTTTGCTTTTTTTCTTTCCCATTCGCTGCTGCCTAATTTACTCAACTTGGGCGAAGTTTCATTATTTGCACTATATTTTTGTACTTTATGCAAGTGATGTAAATGAACGTACAGAATATCATTATTATCATAAATCAAACGGATACATTCTTGTTTATTGCCTGCAATTGTTAGTGTTTCTAAGCCATCAAATTTTCCTATACCTTTATCCACGTGCACAACAAAATCACCACGATGTAATTGCGCTAATTCTCTTAATGTAATACCGGTGAATTTTTGGCCTTTTTTCGATGTCTGAAAATGTTTTCTGTCAAATATCTGATGCTCGGTGATGAGAGCAGCTTTACTTTCGGGTATAATAAATCCCTTTGACAATGAATGCGGTATATGCTTGACTCTACGTAATACAAGTGAATTATCAGCCATTGTATCGTCTAACTCAGATTCGTCATTTTCTAATGTCGCAATTATCAAATCATGAATACGGCGACTGTTAGTGGTGCCATCTGCTGCTATAAATGAATGAATGTCTTGCAAAGCCAATGTGCGTAACTCGGCTATCAATTGGACAACAGAACCATTATAAACAGGTTGAGGAAACGATTTGGCAACAATATCTGAAGAATGTAAAGGGTTTATTTGCAATGATTTATACTGTGTAAATTTCTCAAACACTTCCAATATACTTGCTTTATGACAGCCGGCTTCTATGGAATGAGGTGCGTCAAGAATAAATACTGACGAAGCAGAAAAATGATCAAAAAGTGTGATGGTATCTTTGGTTTCTTCTTGCTGAAACAAATGTGCAATTATTTCTACAGTCCGATGTTCACGAATACTTCTTTGCGATAATGGATCAAATTCACGAATAGATTCAACGGTATCTCCCCAAAATTCTATACGAAGCGGATTGTCCCATCCAAGTGCGAACACATCCACAATACCGCCACGCACCGCCATATCACCCTGTTGTTCTACGAAATCCTTACGCTGAAAACCCTGAAGCCCCAGCATATTGACAAATTCTTGAAAAATTAATGTTGTATTCTGCGAAATAGTAATCCTGTATTGACGCAATGAATCGGGATGCGGCACATGAAACGTGAATGAGTCCGGGGTGGCAATTGTTAACGTAGCAGACTCTCTCTGAAGCAGAGCCAAACCATCAATACTGCTGACAACTCGCTCATCAAGATCATCCGCCGTAAAGCGCAAATGTTTATCGGGTTCAACAAAAAGAGCAATGTTCTCCTGTCCGATAAGCATCCCCATATCATGCAACCACTCAAGCGCTTCCTCTTTAGTATCGGTTATCACAACCAACGGAACTTGACTATGTTTAAGCAGCAATGCAACAACAAGGGAGCGTAAAGATCCGGACAATGTTTTTACGGAAACCAAACGTCGTTCATCGCTGAGAAAACGCACCATATCATTCATAAATGGCTGTTTTTCAATACGATGGAGTAAGGATTCAAAACCCGTATGTAATTCATTCATATTCGTTTTTCAAGAATTCTTTAATGTACATATTCAGAAATCGTACAGTAGATGCGCCATAACTGACGGCACAAAGCTCCAAAGATTGGTAAACGATTTTTTGTGTGAAACAAACTTGCTTTGCGTGCTTGCGCAAAAATTTTCTCTCATTTTCTTGCCTAATGGAATGACTTTCGTAATTTTCGTACTGAAATCATGGCATTATCATCAATTACACCCTATGAATACAAAAAAACAAACACGGAACTTCTTTACTCTTACCATATTTATTGTCCTTACCCTCATTTCATCGGGCTGCGGTGACAAAGAAACAGTACAAAAGCTACAAGCCGAGAATGAGCAGTATAGGGAAGTTTTGGAAATATCAGCGCAAAAGGAAGTCATTCAAGATGAACTATTGGGCTCTACGGTTGCGATCAATGAGGTCTATGACAAACTCATGTATTTGTCCAATGAGCAAATTAAAGACCCGACAAAAAGAAGCAACATCGCATCATCCGTATTGATTTCTACTTTAGACTCACTTACAAGTCTCATTCGCAACAGCAAAAGTAAAATAGAGTCTCTTGAGAAAAAAATCGGCCAAATAGAAGTACAGAACCCGAATATGAAGTTATCCACCTCGGCAATACGCAATAAATTGAGCGAACTCAAAGACCAATATTTCCGCCACGAGGGTGAGGTAAAATCGCTTTATTCCAATGTTGCAACGGTTGCCGCTAATGACAAGAATCTGTCGGTAAATGATAAGAAAAAACTTGAACAAGCTACAGGTGCACCGCTCGGTTCGACTATACAGACCCTATCGAATGAAGGGCATTTTATTGTCGGCAATGAAGAAGAATTGAAAAAAGCGGATGTTGTCATCGAAGAGGGTGGCGCAAAATTATGGGTTTTCGGAAAAGTGGGCACTGCATTAGTTCCCGCTAAAGAAATGAAAGAAAATCATTTTTCCAAAATAATGATACATGATCAGACAATAATACGTTTTCCGCGAAAAGCGAAAGATTATCGCATAGTGTCTGCTCATAATCCCAAATTATTAAAACCTAATTTTGACAATGATGAACACATTGTATCCGTAACAGTATTAAACACCTCAAAATTTTGGTACACTTCGCCCTATCTTATTATTGCTATTGATGATTAGAAACAACATCACAATTATATCAAAGAATCAGCAACAAATACATAGAAGAAAATGAAATCTTTTTTTCGCTTGTTATTGTGTGTATGTGTGGGATTTACATCTGTGAAATCCGACATTTACGCTTTGTCTCCGTCCAGACACATCACTCAATGTATTCACGATAATTGGTCAGTACAAGATGGTTTGCCGCCCGGCATGGTAACTTCACTCACTCAATCGAAAGACGGTTATTTATGGCTGGGTACTTTTGGCGGATTGGTGCGCTATGACGGGGCACATTTTACCATTTTCGACAAAAGTGATCAACAATTACAAATGTCTGATAAAATATTTGCCCTTACCGCCGCAAATGACGGCACCGTGTATTTTGCTACTGCGGCAGGTTTATTCAGTATGCAGAACAACATCATCAAACCGATAAAAATTCCTTCTGTCGGAGCGAATGAACAAATTAACAAATTATATACTGATAAAAAAAATGTACTCTGGATTGGCACTTCATTAGGTTTAGTACGAAAAGAACATTCTACCGTTCAGAGGGTTCATTCGGCACAGCAATTACCTCGCGGATTTCGCTATTCCCTTGCAGAAAGCACCGATGGCTCGGTGTTTATAGGCACTCCCGATGGCGTTTTGTCATACCGCAACGGTAAGGCATCAAGAATAGAATCACAGTATTTTCAGGGCTTAGTTACTGCACTTGCCGTTGACAATAACAACTCACTCTGGATTGGCACAAACAGCGGACTTGGACGAAAATCATCTATGTCAGAATTGGTGATTACCAGTGCCGACGGGCTTGCAGGAGATGTTATTCAAACTTTATACACAGACTCTGACGGCAATGTGTGGATTGGAACGAATCAGGGGCTGAGTCGAGCTTCTGCAACCGGCATAATCAGCAGTGCACCACGCACAATGTTTCCTGCGGACGTTATACTTTCAATACATGAAGACAGAGAAAAAAATATTTGGATAGGTACATTTTCAAATGGACTTCACAGATTACGTGACGGTACATTTACAACATTGTCTTCTACCGAAGGTCTGTCGGATGATTTTACACGCTCAATTTTGCAAACCAGAGACGGTGCTTTATGGATTGGCGCATCGAATGGATTAAACAGATTCTATAATAATAGCATTACATTTTTTTCGTACAAAAACGGTTTAGTTGGCAATGAAGTAAATGCTCTGTGTGAATCAGCCGATGGCAGCGTTTGGATCGGGGCGGCGCCGGGCTATATTACCCAATACAAAAATGGGAAATTTAACGGCATTCCTATTTCACCTGAAAATTCACCTGACCCTGTATATTCCCTATTCGAGGATGCGAACGGCATCTTGTGGATTGGTTCCGAAAATTCATTATTGATGCTGAAAAATGGTCAAGTTTCTCGCATTGGAACCGAGAAGGGTTTATTGCGCGGGCTCTACACAAATATCAGTCAAGATAATAATGGCACACTATGGTTTGTTGCTTATGGCGGTGGTATAGTATCTTTTTCCAAAGGTAATTTTACATCATTTACTAAAAAAGACGGGTTGCCCACCGCATTTATTAAATCCGTATTTCATACAAAAAAAGGTGAAATACTCCTTGGTACAGACGGCAAAGGAATCATTCGCCGCACTAAAGACAATAAATTTATTTCAATTACAAAGAAGAACGGATTACCGCAGGACGATATATTCCATATTGCTTCGGATAATGCGGGACAATTATGGTGCAGCACAAGCAGAGGAATTTTCTCATGCTCATTATCTGATATAGAAAAATTTCATTCGGAGAGTAATACATTAGTTACGGCAGTCGTTTATGGCACTCGCGACGGACTGTTAGGCGTCGAATGCAATAGTGGTTTTTTCCCTGCCGGATGGACAATGACCGATGGCACTATGTGTTTTCCAACTGTTAAAGGAGTTGCATTTGTCAATCCTCAAAGAGGCAGAAAAAACAAAATTCCTCCACCTGTAATCATTGAAAATTACAGCGTGAATGGTGAGTCCCCTATTCTTATTTCCGACGATAATATTATACAAGCCGGCATTGAACGTATTGCTATTTCCTATACAGCGCTATCATTAGTTGCGCCGGAAAAAATACGATTCAAATACATGTTGGAAGGTTTTGATAATTCATGGGTTGACTATGGTAATGAAAGAACGGTCTATTTTACTAATTTAGCGCCGGGCACCTACACGCTGAAAATAATTGCCTCCAATAATGATGGTGTGTGGAACAATGTTGGAGCAACGGCAACTTTTGTGGTATTACCATTTTTCTGGCAAACTCTCTGGTTCAAAATTATTCTTGGTGTACTTGCCTGTATTGTACTTTATGGGATTTATGTATTGCGTGTACGTTCTTTACAAAAAAAGCAACGCGAATTGGAACGTATTGTCGAAGAAAGAACGAACGATTTATGGAATGTAAATCAATCGTTGCAGCTTGCTAATACTACTCTTGAGAAAAATATTAAAGAAATAGCAGCACTTAATGAAGACCTTATTGAACTCAACAATGAGAAAAATGAATTTTTGGGTATTGCTGCCCATGATTTAAAAAATCCTCTTTCCGGCATCATGCTCACAGCTAAAAATGTTCAATCCTTTATTCATGCTCTCAAGCCCGATGACATAAAAAATATGATGAGCAAAGTTGAAACCTCGGCTCATCGTATGAGAGATATTATCGGTAATTTATTGGATGTGAATGCTATTGAATCAGGCAAACTTCAAGTTAAACCCGAAAAG
>JAYRWZ010000194.1:0-1846 GCA_041917875.1 Chloroflexota bacterium
AGGTTGATACTGCGGATCATTTATAGCTACAATTTTCACGCCATTACTAACACTTTGCATATAGAAAGTATTTGTACCAATTGATATACTTATTTTTCCATTGCTCTCCAATTTCCAAAGACTCTTTTCATCCAATCCCGCCGATGCCGTTACGACATTATTATTGGCTATTGTCTCAACACCAAGAAAAACGCCAAGTGGATTGCGAAAACGCACAAGAGGAATAGTACCTTCAAAGCCAATAATAAGAATTTCCCAACCTTGAATTTTGGTGGAATGTTCACCACGATTATTTGCCGATGGTGTTATTGATGCGGGGGAGTTAATATCACAACTGATATACCCCATCTCCGTTTGAATGCGGACAAATGTTTGAGCATGACTTGCCATAAAGAACCCTTTCATAAAAAATGATAACAAACATAGTAAAAATAGAGGAGGCGCGAACCTCCTCTCTATAATTAAGAGCGTATTTTTATCGTTGAATCACCACCGGAGTGCTGATAGTGCCTGTTGCTGTGGTTAAGACTAAACGATACATGCCGGAAGCAAGTACATCGGTATTGAGCTGTGTTGAATATGTTCCTGCTTTTTGTGTACCTTCTGCAATGCTCACAATAGTATTACCAAGTAAATCTTGTAGAGAAAGTTGATATTTGCCATTTGAATGTATGGTATAATTAATACCTGCAAAATTTTTCATCGGATTAGGAAATACAGAAAGAGTATTATCCGAATAGTATGAAATTTCTTCTTCGTCTTCTATTATTTCTCCTGATTTTTGTAATGGCATGGTCGTTTCGCCTATACCATACTTGGCATTAAGATATTGGAATTTTTCTGTACGTTCATTAATATCGGCAGTATTGAGAATAATAATTTCGGCAATACGATCGGTGTAAAAATCTGAATGTCCTGCAGCAATATTAATACCATTATGGTAACGTGTTTGTTGAAAGGCGGAACCAATACCATTACCTACAATTAATGGTGAAATAAAATTATCGCTGTAATTTGATTCATTTATAGTTGTTACCAAGCCGGGTGTGGATACTGATAGCCGTAAGCGCGTACCATCATAAACGAACTGAGCTAAATATGTTCTGTTACTGGTCACAATTTGATTGACCCACCATGAGGTATTATCCCAAGCTCCCGCATAAAGACGAGAATTATGCACATACATATTAAATCCGCTCGAAAGCCCGCCTAAATCAAGTAATACCTGACGTGACATTGTATTGCTACCTGTGCGGAAGACCACAAAAATTGTTTTCTTATCACCGCCATTAAGATTTTCGCGTCCTGCCATTGATAATGCTCTGCCGAAAGAAAATGCAACCACAGGTTGATTATTGATATTATCCATAGCATTATTACGATAAAAAGGGCGTGAGGCAAAATTATTCTGAATTGCATCATCATCATTACCACTCTGATCTTGCCATGATGCTACAGTGCTATTGTCCACCGTGCCGGCATCCTCTGCTTTGAACCATACATTATCATTTCCTTGTGTAAATTTCACAACATAGGCATCCCAAACACCGCCGCTAAAGGTCGTCTGATGAGCTCCCGTCGTGGATATGCCCGTTGTGCTGGATGTTTGTCCGGTCACATACACATTGCCGCCTGCATCTGTGCTGATACCAACGCCAGATTCAGAGCCTGTTCCGCCATAATACGTCCCCCACTGACGCACGCCCGATGGGTTGAACTTCACGATAAAAGCATCAGGATTATTACCGCCACGGGCTGTCTGATGAGCTCCCGTCGTGGATATGCCCGTTGTGCTGGATGTTTCTCCGGTCACATACACATTGCCGCCTGCATCTGTGCTGATACC
>JAYRWZ010000195.1:0-11587 GCA_041917875.1 Chloroflexota bacterium
TGCTCTCTCCTCTTCAACAACGAAACACCGAGCAAGTCCGGTCATGCTGCCGAAAATAAGTAAAATCCATAATAATCCAGCGGATAATTCGGGCGTGAATGTTTCATCACCGATACTAAATACCACTGTGGTCACAGATGTCACAACAAATAATACTATCGCAATTAAATTATAACGCGTGCGCAATTCACTGCGAATATCTTTTGCGGTAATGGCTAAAGATTCAGAAATTAAAGACACTCATGCACTCAAGAACGTGAAAAAAACATAGTAACTGTGGTTCCATGAGGTGTGATGGAAAAATCAACATCATCGGCAAGTTCTCTGATAAGAAAAACACCTCGTCCATGTGTCCTCAAAACATTATCGCCATCACGCGGGTCGGGCACATCTGCTATCGGAAATCCCTTGCCATTATCTTTGACTGCCACCGACATACCTTCATTCAAACATCGAACACGAATACTGACATTTTTTGCATAATCCGATTTGTGTGCATGGGTGATGGCATTATTTACTGCTTCTGTCACTGCAATCAGCATATTGAAACGCCGAGTTTTGTTTAGAAAGCGACAACAATCTATCGAAGTAAGGAATGGCTCAATTTCGACAATTCTTCGTGTGTCGCTCGGCAATACCAAGACATTCTCCTCCGAGCCGTCATTCTGTGAAATATATGAATCCGACATAATCACCTGTGAAATTATAATAAAATACTCGTATGAAGGAACAAGTTCGGCACATAGCGAATTGCTACTCCATTGACAGTTTGACGCTCGTACCAACCATTGAGAACAACCGTTGACCCACCGCCGAGACGATAATCGCATTGAACCTCAGGACCGTAAAATCGCTGAACGGCATCACCCGATATACCAATATTCGGTGTCAAAATTAGTGATTTTTGTATTAGTGCATAATATCTGGCACCCACTCCCACAGACCATTGGCTACTATTTCGCCTAAAAGCAAGCAATTTTATGAAATATTCATCATTGCTGCTTATCGGTGTTTCGGCGAAATCGCTCCAATACAATCGCCCTCTTTCAAAGTGCCTTCCATATAATCGTGCTTCAAGTAGGTAATCATCTGAGAGGTTGATTTGTATGGAATCGCGCAATGAAATTTGCCGAAAGGAAAAGCTGCGTGTCTCTGCGGCTTGTTGCTCATAATCATACACGGTATAATTAGCCAAAACTTCAAAACGAGGATGTGCTGCAAATCTCTTCGTTCGTATTGAAATTGATGGACTTAGTGTAAATATTCTGTTCCAATTGTTCAATGAACTTCTTTGTTGTTTTATAAACACAAGGTGAAGCACTTGTGCTCTGGCGGTTATATCAAAAGAAATGGCTGAACTCACGGATCGTTTATAGCGCAATTCGGATATTGCCTGTAATTCATCCCTATCATCAAAATTAAGCGTACTGGGTGTATCATAACGCAAGAGTGAATAAAGCCCGTTAATGTGGAAAGTATCGGATTTGGATGCAGCGATAGTCGCATTGCCAAATAATCGCACTCTTTGCGCCGTATTGTCCCTCTGTTGTTCTTGTGTTCGCAATGTTGCCTCGTCTATGGCATTAATATCAAATACACGCTCGATGTCATTGCGTTCATTCCTTGAAAAATAGTGTATTCCAATTCTGTAATCACCAATGGACGACGCATAAAGCAGCGAAGTCGTTATCTGTAATTGTAACTCCTCAAGTCCTCTGCTTACATAGGTTTGCAATGTGCCGGGAACGCGACCCGCATATCGTCTGTCTATTGTCCCCTGTTCAAGTGTATATTCGACAGCAGCCGACAAAGTTTTATGCAATACTGTGCGTATCTGACCATTGATGCCATAACGATTTTCTAAACGCTGCTCCACTTCTCGTGCTTGCTCTGCATTAACAAAGGTGAAAAAATCCCTCCCCAGCCGACGATAATAGCCCTGAATTTGTAATGAATTTTGCCTGCTGTCACCCAAGGAAATCATAGAAAATTGATTGGAGAAATCAGAGTTTGTTCTTCGCGCATCTAATTGACGAATATCAAAAACAGAAGATCCCGACAAAGTATAATCTTCCCAATCCAACTCGGCTATCTTCGCTTCCACCGAGGCAACACTTCCCGTAGCTTCAATACCCAATTGAATATTATTTTCGATACCGCCCAAAACCGTCAGTTCAGCATTCGGTTCGGGTTGCCAACGAATGCCGGATATAAATGAGTAACGTTGCAGACTCGACAAACCAATATCGCGAGAATCTTGTGTCAAGAAAATAAAGCCGCGAGAAAGTATAGAAAACGAGGAATCCAAACCGAAGGAATGTTCCAACAGAAGTGCTTGATCATCACGTGTAGCTGCATTGGTACTGATGATAGATGTTGCTCGATATTGTTCATCCAAACGGAGATTTCCAAACGGCGTTTGCCATAGCCCGCGCACAGCAATGTTGGAAACAAGTGTGTTCGCAATTTTATCGGTTGTGAAGAGAACTTCTTTATTCTCGGCTTGGCGATTTTCTGCTCCTTGCAATTTTGTCACTTGAGCCGAGCATGGCGCGCTATACATCACTAAAAGCAGAAGTATCATACTAATAGGCGTAAAAACAGACAAGTGTAGCAATCTTTTATATGTAGAGAACAATTGTAACAAAAGCAGAACATTCACATTTTTGTTTGACAGATGCCGAAAAATACGTAGTTTTTCGCAGTAAAAAACCTTCATGTATCCTTTATTGAGGAATAAATATGAACAGACGACAGTTTCTTAGTGTCAACTTTCGCCATAACAGGCAAGAAAGCATAGAGCCGACATCGCAGAGTAGTGCTACTACTTTAGCCCCCTACAGTGCGCCATTGACCTTACAAGACGCATATCATTTATTGCGGCGCATCAGTTTTGCATCATCATATTCAATGGCTGCATCTCTCGTCGGAAAAACCTCAACCGAAGCCGTGGCAATGCTGTTCGGCGACGCAGTGCAGGAGATTACCACCAAGCCGAATTGGATAGACGAAGTAACAGAAAATCCCCGTGGAGCGGATATATTTACACAGAACTCTATCTATGGCAAATGGTCAAGTCAATTTGCAAATTTTCAGCAATGGTGGATAGACCGCATGATAAAAGACACATTCGGCACAATGGAAAAGTTGACGGTATTTTGGAGCGGACATTTCACATCCGAATTTGCATTTGATGAATCATATATCCCACCGCAGCAACTCTTCAGACAGTATCTGGTATTTCATGCCGATAAAGTCGCCGATTTCAAAAAATTGGTCTTTGATATAACCTTAGATGGCGCAATGTTGGTCTATCTTGGCGGAAATCTAAATGCCAAAGGCAAGCCCAATGAAAACTATGCACGTGAATTGATGGAGTTATATTCAACGGGCATTGGTCAATATACCGAAGGTGATGTGCAAGAAGCGGCAAGAGTGCTCACGGGATGGAAAGTGGGTATGTTCAATGATGAGCCGGCATTAAACGGTTATTTTGCTTCCTATTTTTCATCAGCAGCGCATGACCAAGAGGCAAAACAATTTATGGGAGTCACCATACCGGCACGCGACAATGATTCCAACACTGAATATTTAGTAAAAAATGAAGAAGTAAAAAAGTTAATTGACATATTATTCGAGCGCAGAACGCAAGCCATAGCACGATTTATGGCAAGAAAATTTTATCACTTTTTTGTCTATAGTAATCCAAAAATCGAATCTACGGTGATCAGTGAATTGGCTCAGACATTTATTGACAATAATTTTGCCATAAAACCAACTTTAATAGCTTTATTTGCAAGTGAACACTTTTTTGATGAAGCTCATCGCGGAAATCAGATAAAAACGCCGCTCGAATTTGTTGTCGGTTTAGCCAGACAATTATCTGTTACAATAAATTCGCCTGTCACTCAAATCAGAAATTTTGAACAATCCATCATGGATCCTCCGAATGTTGCCGGCTGGGAAGGTTACCGCACTTGGATTAGCACTAAAACATATCCATTGCGCCGCAAATTCGCTTTAGACACAATCAATGCCATGAACGATCAGCAGTTAATAGCATTTGTGAAACAATTTCCCGATTATGATAATGCCGATAAACTCACCCGTCATATTGAGAATTTCTTACTGCCGAAAGTTATTACCGATGAACGACATATTCGTTACAGAAATGATTATTTATTGCAGAAGCAACCGGATTATGAATGGCCGGAAATGCTTACCGGCATCAGTGCTGCTGCTCGTGGCATCAAAGCATTATTAACCGTTATCAGCAAAGCACCGGATTTTCAATTGTGTTAAGTTATCACATTAATGAAAGATTTATTTATGAAACGCAGAGATTTTCTTCACTATAGCGCAACGGCGGCAGCAGTAGCTCCAATTGTTATAGGGGGTATGCCCTTAGTTGCCGGCGATCCGGTTACTCCACTGGGCATTGAAGCTGAGAATGACTCGATACTTGTCATTATTCAGTTATTCGGTGGCAATGACGGATTAAATACAATTATTCCATGCGATGATGATGGCTATTATGCTTTACGAAATCCGCAAAATGGCATCGGAGTCCCAAAAAAAGATGCAAAAAGAATATTGTCATCCAATACATATATGCACCCCGCTTTGGTGAACAATGCCCACAAAGAAGGATTTATGGGAATGTTCGATGAGGGCAGATTAGCAATAATCCAGGGTATCGGCTATGAAAATCCGAATTTATCGCATTTTCGTTCAACAGATATCTGGCTCAGCGGTATTAATAGCTCTGACCCGAATGTGCGATTATCCGATGGATGGATTGGAAGATATTTTGCTGATGCATTACCCAATTTTCCGATAGAAATTCCGGATCATCCGCTCTGTATTCAAATCGGAGCCGCAGTCTCGCTTTTATTGCAAAGTGACAAGGGCGATATGGGTATTGCTCTCACCGATCCGCAAAAGTTCTTTGAATTAGGCGCGGGACTCACACCCGATGAAGAACCGATAGCCGATAGCTCTTCATACGCGAATGAATATAATTTTGTGAGAACTTTAGCGCAACAAAGTGATCGTTATTCGCAAGTTGTAAAGCAAGCATTCGACAAAGGAAAAAACAGTATCGAATACAGAGGAAATGGTTTATCATTACAATTAAAACTTATTGCACGATTGATTAGTGGCGGGCTGAAAAGCAGGGTTTTTGTGTGTAATATGGGGGGATTTGATACGCATGTCCAACAACAAGATATTGGCAATGGCGGACTGCATCCCAATTTGCTAAATACGATAGCCGATGCCGTCAGTCGTTTCTCCGATGATTGTTTAGCTCAAAATTTCCACAATAAAGTCATAGGAATGACAGTATCGGAATTTGGACGACGCCCCTATGAAAACGGTTCACGCGGCACGGATCACGGTGCTTCTTCTGTACAATTTGTGTGGGGTCATCGTGTAAAAGGCGGTGTCTATGGCACAAATCCGGATTTACAAAGTTTAGACGAAAATCGTGATTTAGTGTATACGTATGATTATCGCAAAGTATATTCGGAAATTATTCAAACATGGTTTGGCGGCACAAAAGACTCGGCGGAAAAAGTGTTAAAAGGGCGATTTGTTCCTCTGGGTATATTAGACAGTCCTATTGCCGGCATTGCACCGTTTAATGATATTCGTCAAAACGCGGCAATATACCCCCATCCGAATAATGGTACTTTTTCTTTAGCAATTGAAATTTCACGGCTGTGCAATATCGAAGTGTCTGTCTATGAAATGCGTGGTAAAGCATTATTTACGCAATATTTCAGCGGATTATATCCCGGTGAGCATACCTTACATCTCAATACAAACATACAAGCCGGTATATATCTCTTGGAAATTTCATCTCAAGATTATCGCAAGGTTATGCCGCTCACAATTATTCAATAAACAATTTTGCTCTGTCATCATGAAACATATTTACACTTTTCTTTGCGCTGCATTGTTTTCTTCAATGTATGTTTATGGTCAATTTCCGGCATCGTGCGATCCACAGAGTGCACGAGGTTGCATCGGCAACTCATTACAATTAACGGTGTCCAATGGAAAAGGTGCACATTATGTTGATGTGAACGGCTATCGCATAAAAGATAAATCGCAAACCATGATGACATTCGAGGCATGGATTAAACCACAAAGACAAGCCGGAAAAATACAGTTTATTGCGGGGTTATGGGGACCGGCAAATGACAATAATGATGTCTGGAGACTCTATTTTGACCAAAGCGATAATATTGTTATTGAGGTAAACGGAGATGGAACAAAACTCGGTGCAAATGATAACACAATAGCACGCTTTCCTGCAATGGGATTGTATGGCTCTTGGAACCATGTTGCAGCGCAATTCGATGGCAATACCGGCTTAGTTTTACTATATATCAATGGCACGCAAGTGGTTTCAGGACGAAATGATACGTATCCGGCGCAATACTTACGACCACCGGAAAATCAAAGTCTGCCGATGCAAATAGGCAGCACAAACGGATTATCCGATAATGAAAATCTGTTTCGTACTTTTAAGGGTGAAATGGATGAAATACGTTATTGGCGAAGAATTGTGCCCCAATCTGAATTAGAATGTGAACGCTATAAAAGCCGAGCAGGAAATGAAGCAGGGATGATTTTCTATTATCGCTGTAATGAAAATAATTCAACATTTACTTTATGTGATGCCACAGGGAAAAACTATACCGGCAATATGCGCAGCGGTGCTGTCTGCGATAAAACAGACAGAGATATACCTTTAACCATAATTACCTCGGTGCAAAGAATTGAAGAAGATGTGCAATGCGATGATAAACGTACATGGAATCTGACGGTGGAAGACACTTCGATTTGTGGAAATAATGTTTCTATTCGCATTGTAGGACGTGACAACAGCTCATTTTCTTTGAGCAGAAACTCCGCACAATTATTGTCAAAAACTCCTGTTTCGTTTACAGTTAATTTTTCTTCGGTACTTGTGGGGAATATTATTGCTGACTTAAAAATTCGATCAACAAATGCCTGCGGTAAAGAAATTACCATACCCATTCGATTGAATAGAACAACAGAGCTTAACACAAATAAACAGCGAATAAATTACGACACATTATTTGCCGGTTGTGTCAATCAATTATACAAAGACGAAGTAGTAAAAATATGCAATTCAAGTGATAAAATCGGGACACCTCGGACAGTCACAATTTCGGCTTTTCAAACTGATTCCGTAGCAAGATTTTTTATTGTCAATACTGCATTACCATTACAAATTCCGCCGGGTGAATGTCGTGACATTACTGTTCGTTTTTACTCCGTTGGTTCGGCTGCCGGAGAATATAGAGATACTGTCAAAGTAGTGTCGGATGATCGTTGTCCGGGAGGATTAAGTATTCCTTTGCGGGGTGTCGTAAGAGAAACAATTCTTCTTACAAATCCGAGTGATGCAAAAAAAATAATTGATTCAATGAAATTCGGTTCTTATTGTTTGGAAGTATTAAGTAATCCGACATATTATGTGTGGCGAAACAGCACAAAAAGAAAAATCTTTATTGATAGTATTATTGTCCCTGATGGATTTCAACATACGCGAATTAGATTTCCATTTATTATTGAGCCTGATAGAGGATATCAGTTTAATGTAGTACGATTTTTTCCGAAACGACAAGGTAATTATCGTGATTCGATAGTGTTTCGATGCCGTTTAGACGGTTCGCCTTGTACGATAGAAAGAAAAATTTATGTTACCGGTTATGGTTATGAAGCTGATGTGAACTTTATCACACAAAGTGCAGATGCCGGAGCTTGTATAGTCGGGCAAGATAAAACATTTAATGTTATTGTGGAAAACAAAGCTCCTGACGCAATTCGTGCATCATTCTATTTTGAAAAAGGTGAGGCATTTTTTGATATTACACCCAAAAGTGCGAATATTCCTTCAGGTGGCACCGTGACATTAACTGTGACATTTCGTCCCTATTTAGACAGTCTTTATACTGATAAATTATGCTTATTCGAGCAGAAATGTTTTTCCACATCGTGCATTCCACTCACCGGCAAAGGTATATTGGAAACATTCAAATTCGACCCGCCGGTTATGCGCACGGAAAATGTTATCGGCTGTGGTTTTGCTTATGATACTCTTCGCGTCAGAAATATAAGTTCGGTCAAACAAATTATGCAGACTGTTAATTTAAGCAGCCCCACGGGACGATATACATTAATTTCGCCAAAACCATTACCGACAACTATTGAATTAGATGCAAATTCCGATACGACTTTTATCTTTCAGTATATTCCGAATGATACTATTGCCGACCGAACAGATCCTGCTTTTTTACGGTTCTTCAGTAATAGTTATGAATGGTCTGCGCCGATGTTGGGTACTTCAGCAAATCCGCGATTATATGTAACTCCCCTTTCCGTTTTTGGTTCAGTAGAAGTTAATGACACCAAAGTTGATACAATTACAATCGAGAATGTTTCTGCTGTGCCTGTACGTGTTGATAGAATGTCAGTGCCAAACGGATTTACGATTATATCACAAAATAAACCGTGGGGAACAGTTTTACAACCTCGTGATTCTATTATTGTTGCTTTACGGTTTGCACCACTTTCGGAACAAAATTATTCTAATACATTTATTGTCAGCTCAGATTCAATCTGTAAAACATCAAGAACGGGGAAATTTGAAGCAAAAGGCATCATGTATAAATTACAAGCACCAATTTCTATTGTTAATTGGGGTTATGTAAGACCTTGCGATTGTATTACAAGAGAAATTCCATTAATTAATGAATCCGAAGTTCATGAAATGCGAGTCACATCATTGAATTTCGATACCACCAATGTTCCTGATGGAACACCGGATTTTTGGACTTGGTCTTCTGCTTTTTCGCCTTCGGGGACATTGCCAATTATCATACCGCCTGACACGCGCGACACATTACGTTTAGTTTTTTGTCCGCGCACTCCCGCAGAAGATAAATATGTTGATTGTGCTACATGGTTAAAATTTGATGCAGAAGGAGCCGGTTGGCAAGGAAAATATTCTACCTATTTATTAGGAAAACGTGCCTTATTATATAAACCATTGCCTAATTTTGTCGGATTTCCGCCTACACGCGTTGATACATTGTCTTCACCGCGCATTGTTCGTGTTTCTATACCGCCTCGGACACTTAACCCGAATCAAGAAACAATTACCATTGATTCTATAACTTTTGCTCCGGAAGAAAGAGTGTTTTCGTATAGAGAAATCAATAATAAGCCATTTCCATTGACAATTATTCCGGGCGACACTTTATCGATAAGGGTTGATTACAAACCTCGGGCACCGCGTAACTATGAAGCACGTTTACGATTACATACAACAAAACCGTGTATTGACACTGACACGACTGTGCTTCTTAAAGGAGATGCATTCGCCCCTGCTTTTGGATTAAATTTCGCATTTGATACGGCGATGGTGGTCATTGATTCTTTCAAAGCTCCTTCGTGCGATACTGTACGAGTTCCGGTATGGTCATCGAGAAATATTCCTGCTAATTTGGTTGATATATTTTTGCGCATTGGTCATGACACTTCCGAATTACAATATGTCGGTGCGGACTCCTATTATTTATCGTCTGTGTGCAATCCATTATTTTTGCCCAAAATTCTCAATACGTCAGGCCCTCACAGCGGTGTATCATTAACGTGTAAAAATTTCTGCGCTGTGGACTCTACACAACCCTTTATGATTGCAAAGTTTATTTCAAAAACAGGGCAAAGCTCTTCGACGAATATTACTGTGGACAGTATAAAATTTGACACTGAAGAAAGCATTCGATTTAATATTATTGCCGGGAATGATAATGGGCATATTACGATAGAAAAAGCCGATCTCGCCATCAGAAATCTACTTATCAATTTTGACAGCGTGCGTGTATTCGATTGTAAAGACACCACTCTCACGGTTATAAACACGGGAATTGTTCCGCTTATTATTGATTCTCTGCCGAATTTACCGAAAACAGTAAAAATAATGGGCAGCACTCCCCCGTCAAATGTGCCAATTCAACAAGGTGATTCGATAGTTTTTACGGTCAGATATTGCCCTCAACGTTCCGATTCATTAGCCGATAATATTCGAGCACGCTCAATTGACCCTTGCACAATACTTGATACAGTTCCTGCACAAGGGCGGGGCTATGCACCCGATATGACTGTTGCTTTCGGCATTCATCCCAATTTTATACAATCCGATACTGTCTATGGCTCTTTTAATGATACCATAGCAGTGCCGATTTATGTGGAAAAAGATATTGCGGCTTCATATCTCGGCACAACATATTGGATGAAATCGCTTTCGTTTACAACTACATTATACCATAATCCGACAGCATTGAAATTTACCGGTTATTCGATTCCGCAAGCCAATAATGTTTCAGCTTCGCCGGATTCCATCACTATACAATTTAATCAATTAGACACTCTTGCCGCCGGAAAATTAGGCGAAATTTATTTCAAAATAGTTGTACCAGACACTGTTATATCGTCCATGAGTGTAAGGACTTATGATTTCCGTTCGGATTCCTTGCAATTTCTTGATATATTTCCGATAGGGACTGCATCGCATTGTAAAGTTGGCGGACAATGTGGCATTACACATTTAAAATTTATTGGATTACAACCGGCATTGCAGCAAAATGCGCCCAATCCTTTCAGCGAATCATCGGTTATTTCTTTTAGTGTACAAGAAAAAGCTCCTATTGTTTTACAAATTTTTGATACACAGGGAAAAATTGTCAAAACAGTTCTTGACGGCTCAAAAGTCTTTTCTTCGGGCACATATTCCATTGATATTAAGGCTGATGAACTGGAAAGCGGTGTCTATTTTTATGAATTACAATCCGGCATATTCAGACAAACAAAAATGATGATGATTGCTCGCTGATATATTGGATTTTTGACTAAACCTCATAAATATTCTGATAAATATTCGAATTTCTCAAGCCGTGAGAAATAAGTGAAGTATTAACTTTGTACGTAAAGCAAAAAAAAAAGCCGTTCTCAATAAAGAACGGCTTTTATCGGAAAGAAGAATACTTATTGTACGGATGCCAATGCTTCCGTCACTTTGTCGGCTGCATCTTTTAATGTTCCGGCAACTAAGAATTTCATACCTGAATTTTCGAGAATCTGACGCGCTTCAATAGCATTTGTGCCTTCAAGGCGCACGATTACAGGAATAGAGACTGTTACTTTTTCTAATGCTTGCAGAATACCATTAGCAACGCGATCGCAACGAACAATGCCACCAAAGATATTAATGAGCACAGCTTGTACATTCGGATCTGACATCATAATGCGGAAAGCATTTGCAATACGTTCCACATTTGCTCCACCGCCCACATCCAAGAAGTTTGCCGGTTTACCGCCTGCTAACTGTATAATGTCCATGGTTGCCATTGCCAATCCGGCACCATTGACCATACAACCGACATTGCCATCTAGCTTGATATAGTTCAGATTATACTTGGATGCTTCAACTTCCAGATCTTCTTCTTCGGACAAATCGCGCAATGCCGCATAATCGCTGTGACGATAA
>JAYRWZ010000196.1:0-2527 GCA_041917875.1 Chloroflexota bacterium
AGTTTCAAGAAGAGTCGCTTGCTGAGGTACAAAAACGCATCTGTGATATGTTTGGCTTTAAACCCGTGAAACATTCTCTGCAAATTTTTGCCGCTTGCCCCGATCCGGGACGATGCGAACACAATCGCTCATAGTGATTGTACATCATTCACGATTGAACATTTTTTTTAAGGAAATATTATGAGTAAGAATTTTGTTATTGTCGAATCTCCGGCAAAAGCAAAGACAATTGAGCAATATCTCGGTTCTGATTTTGTTGTGCGTGCATCAATGGGGCATATACGAGATCTTCCCAAAGATGATAAGGCCATTGATGTTCAGAGAGGTTTTGAACCGTATTATGAGATAACGGAAGGTAAAGATAAGCTCATCAATGAGCTGAAGCGTTTGGCAAACTCCTCGGAAATGGTATGGTTGGCAACTGACGAAGACCGCGAAGGAGAAGCAATAGCGTGGCATTTGTACGAAGCTCTTGAACTTCACCATAAACCGGTTAAACGCATTGTATATCATGAGATTACAAAAAAAGCAATCAATGAAGCGATACAAAATCCGCGGGATATAAATATTGATTTGGTAAATGCACAACAAGCGAGACGTTTGCTTGACAGATTGGTGGGTTTTGAACTATCGCCTTTACTTTGGAAAAAGATCAAACCGTCTTTGTCTGCAGGCAGGGTACAATCTGTCGCTGTTCGCCTTATCGTCGAAAGAGAAAAAGAAATCCGGGCATTTGAAACTTCTTCAACATTTAGAATTCAGGCGCAGATGTTGGTTAATGGTGAGCCGTCAAAAGGTTTTACAGCCGAGTTGCCCACACGTTTTTCATCCATTGACGAGGCAATGAATTTTGTTCAGGGCTGCATTGGTGCTCACTACACTGTCAGCAATGTTGAAACAAGACCCGGGAAAAAGTCACCGTCTGCACCGTTTACGACAAGTACATTACAGCAAGAAGCATCGCGAAAGTTGGGTTATTCCATTGCTTCGACCATGCAGATAGCACAAAAATTGTATGAAGCGGGCCATATCACTTATATGCGTACTGACTCTGTCAATCTTTCGCAACAAGCAATCGAAATGGCTCAACAACAAATTATTGCAACATTTGGTGAACGCTACAGCAAGCCCCAACAATACACAACAAAAAGCAGTTCTGCACAAGAAGCACACGAGGCAATCAGACCTACCGATTTTTCTAAAAAAGCTATTGATGGAGACAAGCAAGCGCAAAAATTATATGAATTGATTTGGAAGCGCACTTTAGCTTCGCAAATGAGCGATGCACAGCTCGAAAAGACCACTGCCACGATTGCAATTTCGACACAAGCCGATGCCTTAATTGCTACTGGTGAGGTGCTCAAATTTGATGGCTTCTTAAAATTGTATCTGGAATCAACCGATGATGAAAAAGACTCGTCAGATGATGAGAAAATGTTACCACCCATGAATATCGGCGACAGTGCAATCTTGGAAGTCATGACAGCTACCGAAAGGTATGCAAAACCGCCCGCACGTTATACGGAGGCTACTTTAGTGAAGAAGATGGAAGAACTCGGTATAGGGCGACCATCTACGTATGCTCCGACCATTTCAACCATTCAAAAAAGAGATTATGTGCTCAAAGAAGATCGTGACCCCCAAGAGCGCATTATTAATGTGATTACATTACAAGCGGACACTATTGCCTCAACGCAAAAAAAAGAAAAATTCGGTGCCGAGAAATCAAAACTGTTTCCGACAGATATTGGTATTGTTGTCACAGATTTTCTCATCGAAAATTTTGGTCAAATCATGGACTACAACTTTACTGCCACAGTCGAAGAACAATTCGACCAGATAGCAGAGGGTAAAGTTGAGTGGAGGACCATGCTCGGAGATTTTTACAATCCTTTTCATTCCACGATTGAAGAAACGGCACAAACGGCGGTCAAAAGCACCCCTGTAAGAGTGGTTGGTACGGACGCGTCTACGGGTAATACTGTTTTTGCGAAAATCGGGCGATATGGTCCTATGGTACAAATTGGTGAAAATAATTCCGAATCTGTGCGCTTCGCAAGTATTCCCGCTGGTTTATCTATTGAAACTATTGATCTTGATGCTGCCTTGAACTTATTTAAATTGCCACGATTAGTCGGACAGTTCGAGAATGAAGATGTCACCGCGGCTCTGGGTAAGTTTGGACCATACATAAAACATAAAAATAAATTCTATAATCTTTTTGAGTCTGATGATGTTATGACAATCGGCATTGCTCGAGCAATTGAATTGATTGAAGCAAAGCGTGAAAGAGAACAGCAAGCTCTCATCAAAGAATTCCCCGATAATCCTGATGTAAAAATTAAAAAGGGGCGATATGGTCCATACATCTCCATAGGTACAATATCTGTGAGAATTCCACGAGGTGAGCAGCCCGAATCATTAACGTTACAACGCTGCTTTGAACTTATGAGAGAGCAAGGTAAAGAGGTCTTAGACAAAAAAGCAAAAGACAAAAAATCCGAAGAAATAGATCCCAAATCCATAA
>JAYRWZ010000197.1:0-3592 GCA_041917875.1 Chloroflexota bacterium
ACCCACTCGACACCATGGCAATGACATACCCCATCTCAACACATAGTGTCATCGAACTTACATGGAACTTCACTTTTGCCTGGTATAAAACGTTCCAAGCTCAAGAATTTCAATTCCAAATTGCAATTAACAAAGATTTCTCGCCTCAATCAAAAACCGACCAAACTCTTGCAGGGGCTTTAGTCATGGATACAGTTATCAAGGATAATTTTTTGGCTTTCCCACTACTGCAAACCCTCAAGAAAAACACAACATATTACTGGCGAGTCAGAGCAAAAAAGAACAATCAATGGCAACAATGGTCGGCTTATACGGAGTTTAAAACTACCTATACACCGCCTGCTTCTGTCCTTGAACAAACATCGTCAGTCATCAAACCTACTATCGCTCACAATACCCTTACCATCTATGATATAGCTACGGTTCTCAACAAAGAAAATTTGACAATAACCATCACATCAATACACGGCGAGCAACAACAATTAACAACAAATGATATACAATCAAATTCCCAAGACATTATCATAAGCACTGAACATCTGCCCGGTGGCTGGTATGCCGTGCACATAACCGACGGCTTTCGCACATTTACAACCGCCATCATCAAACAATAAAAATATCTTCATTCAAAGGCCTGTTCCTTCTTGGGACAGGTCTTTTTTTATTGCCCATCTAACAGGCAGCGATGAGAAAATCACAAAAACCACACGCTGCGGACTATCACCCGACGCCGGCGGAACAGCAAAGAACAAAAAAAAATCCCCGCCGACAAACAGCAGGGATTTCAAATGGGGAGCCATGAGAAAAATAACAACTCATTGACCATGTCAAAAGTATTATCTACCCTCCCACCTGATTACCATCAATTTCCAAAACATCACTGTAACCCGAATATACATTGCCATAACCCGCACGAACCCTGTAATACCATACCCCGCTTTGCAAAGTCAATGGCATTGAACTCGTATTTTGATTCCAAATTTCCGTCCAATCCGACCCATTCGACGATTCTTCCACATAATAAGCATTTGACCAATCCACAAGACTCCATGACAATTCCCCACTGCCATAAGACAAATTCGTTGGCGTTACCAAACTAATCACTTTTTGCGTAAATGACGGATCGCTCAACCCTGCATCATTATAAGCTTGCACTCTCACAAAAATTCCCCCCGTTTGAGGCAAAGGAACCGGTAACTGAGTGGACTCGCCCGAATAAATTTGCTCCCAAACACTTTGGGACGGCTCCAAGCTGATTGCCACACGATAACTTGTTGCCGTCGGCGAAGGAAACCACGACACTATCGAATTCACAATCATTAAATTCTCAACAGCGGGCGGCGGAGTTTGCGGCACATTGCCCTCATCGTATATCACATAATCCGCATACTTCGACTCATTTACCTTTTCCCACACCAACTTACCATATTTACAATACCCTACTAACTTCACATACAAAGCATTCAATGCATCAGTGCGGGTTACCGTTCCTTCGGTTCTCACACGCACTTTTTCCGTGACATCTTCCATCAATACCAAAAGCTCATCCCGCAAAGTGCCAATATTGTCAATCATCGCTTGTGTCAAACCTTCGCTGGCAAGCTCCGCAAGACGCTCCGTAAGCACCACTATCGAATTTTGGCATGTTTCCTTCAATGCTTCTGCGTTCTTTCGTGCCAAATCATTGCACCGCATCACCTTGTTGTGCGTAATTTTAAAAAGAGATTCCGTATTACTATGGAACCTCTTTCATTAATTAAAGCTCAAACCGTTTTTTGTAAAAATCATACAACAAATCTATATCATTTGAGCAGAGTAAAGGAATTGCTTCAGCAAGAATACTTTCATCCCAATTCCACCATTCTATTTCTAACAACATTTCTATATGCTTATCCTCAAATCTTTTTTTTATTAATT
The DNA here is from genome assembly GCA_041917875.1 of Chloroflexota bacterium. Taxonomy (GTDB): domain Bacteria; phylum Bacteroidota; class Ignavibacteria; order Kapaibacteriales; family UBA961; genus UBA2353. The sequence goes on from JAYRWZ010000197.1 coordinate 1,918, forward strand.
TGGCAGGATTTCCACCAACAATTGAGTATGGCTCTACATCTTTGGTTACTAATGCACGACTGCCAATTACAGCTCCATCACCAATTTTTACCCCAGGCATTATCATAACTTCACTACCAATCCAAACATCATTCCCCACAATTGTATTTCCTAATGATTTATATCCATCTTGACTTTGATTAAAACTTTCAATTTCTGACATATAATAAAATGGAAAACTTGAAATCCAATCATATCTGTGACCTTGATTTCCTGCCATAATAAAACTTGCTCCACTTCCAATAGAGCAATAAGAACCAATAATTAATTTATCAACATCATCTCTTTCAGGAAATAAATAACGAGCACAATCGTCAAAGGAATGTCCATGATAATAACCAGAATAATAAGAATATTTTCCAGCAATAATATTAGGATTTGTAATATGATCTTGAATAATTTTGCCTTTGAAAGGACTTTCGAAGAAATTTTTCATAATAACGTAAATTTAATTTTTAGACAACAAAAAAATGAACAAGGAAAGCCCTGTCCCTGTAAATGATTAAAACTTTTATAGGCTAATGTGTTAACTTCATGAGAACAAATATATAGAAAATAAAAACTACGCACAACATCGTGTTGGCAAAAGAGCGGGTTAAGTGATAAAATAAAAGTTTCTTCTTCTATTCCGCAAAACCATTTTTTTTATCTGCTAAAAAAATGTAAATTAGCAAATAAAAAAATGGTTTTGCTACGTTGGTGCAAAGCTGAAAGTTTTGGCTTTCTAATCCGCTCCTTCGCCAACACGCGACCCGATAAGCGAAGTACGAACGCCGTACTTGTTTTCTACTCTTGCTACCATCCCACCAAGCAAGGTGCGAATCTCCGCTGCTTTGGCATCACGAGCAGCGATTGCCTCTGTCCAATACCATTGCAATATATCATCATTCGGCAGAGCGTCGGCATCATCAATTTGCGTATTGAACGCCGTAATCTCTTGCATTGTCACACCATAGGGTGTTAATTCCGTCAAATCACGCTCCAAAGCGGACTTCACGCTTCGCGATTTAGCAATCATTTGCTCCGCGGACATAGAAAAACTGAATGTTGGCATAGGATTACTCCTTATAAAAAATAAAAATAGAATAAAATGGAGAGCTTCATGCAGCATATAATCGCCTGAGCGCACTATATACCGCATCATTATAGTGAGAGCACTATTTTTTTTTGACACTAATGACCAATAACGAAACCTCGAACTGTTCTTGACTTTGACCGACCATAGAGATTATTGCAATAAGACCAACGATTACCATACAAAATTACATAAACTCTTTGCAATAATACTCCTAACTCTATCCAAGAACATCCGTTGTTACTATTATCATGGCATCAGTACTAAAAACAACATCAATATTCATACCATCAATCATTATACATCTGCAAACAACATATTTTTATATACGAACTAACTCCACATAATTCCTGAGGAAGTCCGTAAAGCTCTTGAGGAAGTCCGTAGAACTCTTGAGGAAGTCTGTAAAGCTCTTGAGGAAGTCTGTAAAGCTCTTGAGGAAGTCCGTAGAACTCTTGAGGAAGTCTGTAAAGCTCTTGAGGAAGTCCGTAGAGCTCTTGAGGAAGTCCGTAGAACTCTTGAGGAAGTCCGTAAAGCTCTTGAGGAAGTCCGTAAAGCTCT
>JAYRWZ010000198.1:0-8980 GCA_041917875.1 Chloroflexota bacterium
CAAATAATGTTCGGGCGTGGGAATGGCAAGTTCAAATGCTTTACCAAGTTTCTTGTAATGAATCAGTTGGTCATGATTGTCGGAAAGAATAGCCGAAGTCATTTTTTCTTGCGCTTCTTTAGCCCAATCGAAGCCGTAATTAGTGACTGATAATTTTCTCCAATCCAATAATCGTAAATTATGTACCATGTTTCCGCTGCCGATAATTAAAATTCCTTTGTTGCGCAGTTGTCGTAATTGCTGTGCCAATTCATAATGATACAGCGGCGGCTGTGAATAATCGAGACTCATTTGAATAATTGGAATATCGGCATTGGGGTAGAGATGTTTGACCACACTCCATGTGCCATGATCTAAGCCCCATTCATGATCGGAAAGAATGGTTGTTTTGGTGATGATAGCTTTTGTTTCTTCTGCTAATGCGGGGCTGCCCGGTGCCGGGTATCGCACATCAAATAATGCTTGCGGAAAACCTCCAAAATCATGGATGGTTCGGGGATGCTCCATTGCGGTCACATAGGTGCCTTTTGTTTCCCAGTGTGCCGAGACGCAGAGAATAGCTCGGGGGCGCGGTATGGTTTTGGCAATACGGCGGAACCCTGCAACAAATTCATTTTCCTCAATGGCATTCATGGGGCTGCCATGTCCTAAAAACAATGCAGGCATTGTGTCGGTTGCAGGAAAATGTTCTGTTAATGTTGAAAGTGCTTTGATATTCATACCCGCTCCAACAAATGGTAAAAGTGCTGCTAAGCGTAAAAATTCTTTTCGTTTCATACTGATATACTCAATTGATGGTATCAAAATTAGTTGTTTTCTTTTAAAGTATAATGCAGCGACCATAGTTTTGTAAGGTACAGCCGTCAAAAGTGCATAGCCATGGGTTTATGGACTCCAACAAATAACACTGTTATACGTGATATGAGTTTTTTTAGATATGCTAAGGAATACTCAGGGGAAAACGTAATGCAGCACAGCATATCTCAACCAATCTTGGACATAGTATGACTCATGCTCAACCCGTGATAGAAATACGGGGCTTGACAAAAGATTTTGGCAATTTTCGTGCAGTAGATAATCTGGACTTGACAGTCTATCGTGGTGATATTTTCGGCTTTTTGGGTCCGAACGGCGCCGGTAAAAGTACCACCATTCGTATGTTGATGACATTAGTCCGTCCGACATCCGGCAGCATCAGCGTTTTTGGTCAATCGTTGTTTACGCATCGTAATGAGATTTTACGAAATATAGGAGCTATTGTCGAAAAACCGGATTTTTATTTGTATCTGAGCGCATATAAAAATATGGAGTTATTGGGCAGATTGTCCGGTGGGGATACCTCGCGATCTAATATCATGAAGGTATTGGAATTGGTAAATCTGCATGAACGTGCCGAGAGTAAGGTGAAAACGTTTTCGTATGGGATGAAACAGCGCTTGGGCATAGCGCAGGCATTGCTCCATAATCCGCAGCTTATTATTCTTGATGAACCCACCAATGGCTTGGATCCGGTGGGAGTGAAAGAAATGCGCGATCTAATACTTATGTTGGCTAATGAACAACAGAAAACCATCTTTTTATCATCACATATACTGCCCGAAGTAGAGATGATAGCCAATCGTATGGCAATTATCAATAAAGGCAAAACGATGGTTCAGGGTGAAGTGCGCCAACTTTTGTTGCAAGGTCATTCCGTTGTGCGCTTTACGACATCACAACCGGAAAGGACATTGCAGCTTTTGCAGGCATCGCCGTGGAGCCAATTTATTACCATGAATGAAAATGCGGATGTCATGCTCGATATGGAGCGAAATGACACATCAACCATCAATCAGTATTTGGTTGAGCATGGCATTGCGGTGCTGGGCATTGAAGCCAAACGTTCACTGGAAGAGTACTTTCTATCCATCACAAAACAATCCGGTCACGGCTAAGAGAGAAGGGGATTTGATGCTGACAATTTTACATATTGAACTTATTAAGATTTTTTCTAAATGGCGCAGCTATATAGGGTTTATCGCCGTGGGTATCTTAGTGCCCATTATTCAGGTGGCAATGTATTCCGAAGGTGAGCAATATTTTGCATTGTTCACACAGTCATTGCGCCAAATGTTTGAATTTTCGGGTGATTTAACAAATGGGTATCTGATAGCGTTTATCGTGCTCAACAGTTTATTTGTCCATATTCCATTGCTTATATCGCTTGTTGCGGGCGATATGTTGGCGGGTGAAGCCACAGCGGGAACATATCGTATGATATTAACGCGTCCGGTGTCACGCTTTAGTGTGGTCACGGCTAAATTTTTTGCTGCACTTATCTATGTCAATGCTTTGATTTTATGGATGAGCGTGCTCAGTTTGGGGCTGAGTGTGATATTTTTCGGTAAAGGTGAATTACTTATCATAGGCAGTAAGATTACGATATTGCAGGAAAGTGATATTTTGTGGCGTTTTGGTCTGAGCTATATGTATGCTTCCTTGAGCATGACGACAGTCGCATCATTGGCTTTTCTGTTCTCGGCATTGGTCGAAAATGCTATCGGACCGATTGTCGGCACCATGGCAATCATCATCGTGTTTACAATCATATCGTCGCTTGATGCGGAATCATTAGATGTCGTGCGCCCGCTGTTTTTCACCAATCATTTGGTGGGATGGCGTATGATATTCGATAATCCGCCGGAAGTATCGAGGATTATCACATCGGCAACAATTCTGGTGGGGCATTGCATCGTCTTTTATCTGGTTTCTCTTGGCATAATGCTGAAGAAAGACATTTTGACTTGACATAAAAGTTTGTTTTCATATTTTCATTTTTCGGAGATTTTTATGGATTTGCTTTTGATAGCACATTCTCATTGGCGCAATATCGTTTTTTTAGCCACGGCACTCGTGCTTGTCAAATATACTTTGGGTTGGTTGATGAATTCGAAGTTCGGAAAACTTGACAGAATCTTGGGTATTGTGCTTACCTCTTCTGCGGACATACAGACTTTAATGGGGCTTGTGCTTTTTACCATGATGACCATTGAAGCAGGTTTTGATCGTTTCAGAATGGAGCATGCACTTACCAATCTTATCGGTGTCGGCTTATTGCATCTGACAGCCAAATGGCGCAATGCTGACGATAGGGTACGTTTCCGAAACGGCTTGTTTCTCACTTTAGGATTCATCATTTTCATCCTTGTTGGAATCAGCCGACTCCCTGCCGGAATAGCGGTACTCTTGGGAAAGTAAAAATTCTTGCGACAAGTTGCTGAACGATCGCTTCACGACACTCAAACGCAAGTTCAAAAAAATCATAGTATTATGCGTGAAACGGGGGCAACCCCGTTTTTTTTGTCTTTGCGTAAGTTCTTTTGTATCAATATCTTCTATATAGTTTTCCACTTACTCTCTGCGTGAAACGTGCATAAAACGGACATCTCAAACACAGTTCCGAATATGCAAGTGGTTTTTGAAAAAAAATATCTTCGTCCAGATTTGGAAATATGGCAGATTTATCCGCATTTTCGCAGTTGAAATAAGAGCGAGTGTTCAACATTCGTTCGCATTTCACAACTTCATACTACACCACAGCGTATGCTATAATGCAGCATCTAAGGAGGGCATACGCTACCTACTACAACACACAAAGAAGTCACATAAGCCATGGCTGAAGCAATGATTCGGTCCGGCTGATTGTCTGTGATTATGAATGTGAGGAACATTAGGTAACGTTCTGTGAGTAATTTTCAAATAGGGGGGAGACATCAACGGAGGCAAGCTTGGGAAAAGCTTTAGAGACATTTAATTTATTTCCGTCTTTGGCGGAAATAAAAAAACCAATAAAAAAACAATCAATAGATACAGTTGAGCTAAATGATGACCCCAAAGCTATGGAGTTGTGGGATGTGTGTCTTCAGCTCATCAAAGATAATATAGGCGACCAGATGTTCAAAACCTGGTTCGCTCCCACCAAAGCACTTCGTTGGCATGAAGATGTTCTTATTATTTCTGTTCCAAGCCAGTTTTTCTGTGAATGGATTGAAGAACATTATTTTACATTGTTGCGTAAAGTGGTCAACCAAGTCTTGGGGTCAAAAGCTCGTTTGCAATATCAAGTCGTGGTTGATAAAGGAAAAAACTCCTTAGAAGATCGTGCCATTACTTTGCCGGCATTACGCAATCCACCAGCCCCCACATCGGGACAGGCGGCATTGCCATTCATCAATACCCCTCAGACAGTTCAGCATTATCCGACCTATCTCAACCCGCGATACATCTTTGACAATTTTATCCGAGGCGATAGCAATCAACTCGCTGTTTCGGCAGCACTTGCTGTCTCTGATTCACCCGGAAAAACTAAATTTAATCCATTGTGTATTTATGGCGGAACCGGTTTGGGCAAAACACATTTGATACAGGCGATAGGTAACCACATTGTGCAAAATAACCGCAATATGCGTGTATTCTATACCAATTCGGAGCGTTTTACGATCGAATATGTTAATGCAATTCAAAATAATAAGGTCAATGAGTTTACTAATTTTTACCGTAGCATTGATGTGCTCATTGTGGATGATATACAATTCTTCAGCGGCAAAGAAAAAACCCAAGATAATTTCTTTCATACATTCAATGCGCTCTATCAATCGGGTAAGCAGATAATATTGTCAAGTGATAAACCACCCAAAGAGTTACGGGGTGTGGACGAGCGTTTGCTCTCGCGCTTCCAGTGGGGGCTAACCGTGGATATTCAACCACCGGATTATGAAACACGTTTAGCAATTATTCAGCGTAAAAGTGCAGACGAAGGATTTGAAGTTTCTGCGCCCGTTGCCGAATATCTTGCTCGCAATATAGGTTCAAGCGTCAGAGAATTGGAAGGCGCGCTCATTAGTGTATTGGCAAAAGTATCTTTAGATAATAGGGAAATGTCCTTGCAACTTGCGCAAGAAGTTGTCAAAGGGTATTCGCAAGTAATGCCGCAACAATCCTTAACCATAGACGATATTAAGAAAGCTGTGGCTTCGTATTTTAAGTTTACTTTGGAAGCACTTGAGGGCAAAACCAGGAAACATGAAATTGTGCTGGCACGACAGGTAGCAATGTATTTAACAAAGCAAATGACTCAGTTATCACTGAAGAGTATCGGTGCAAACTTTGGGGGGCGCGACCATACAACCGTCTTGCATTCTTGTGAAATGATAGAAAATTACTTAAAAACCGATAAAACGGTACAAACAGCAATAGAACATTTATCCAAAAGGTTTGGTTATTAACCAAGGCATGCAGCATAGAAACCAAAGGGGATGTTCATTACAATGAATGTCCCTTTTTTTTCTTCTGATCCGAACTCACTTTCGGAATAAAAAAGCCGGAATCCCCTGCCATGCGTATATTCACGTAGCCGTAAGTCCTCATTATTGCGTTGTTTTGCCTCAATAAATACAATTACTTGCAATTTCCATTGGCTAATAATAACCAAAAAAAATCTAACGGCACGGTACTTGTTCAATTTTTCAATTTAGTGAAGCAAATGCGACTTATTTTTTCCATCATAATAGTGCTGTTCTGCACCGGCTTTGTTGGCGCAACAGTTCCGAAGAAGGGCGATGCCGATTACCATAAGATCAATCGGTCATTGGAGATTTTCGGTAGTCTGTTTCGTGAAGTAAGTCAAAACTATGTGGATGAAATTGACCCTGAGAAATTTGTAAAAATCGGCATAGAGAATATGTTAACGGAATTGGACCCCTACACAAAACTCTATGAAGAAGGGGAAAGCGAAGATATAGATATTCTCACAACAGGATCGTATGTCGGCTTTGGCTTTAATGCTGCTGTGCGCGACAGTATATTAACGATAACGGACATATATGAAGGCACATCAGCCGAAAGAAATGGTTTACGAATAGGCGACCGTTTGATAAAAATAGATACAGCATTTATACAAAGTGAGACCACAGCGGGTTTGCGCAAATATACACGTGGTAAAGAAGGAACAACGGCAGTATTCACTATATCGCGAGAAGGTATGAGCGATATGGTCCGCGTTGTTCTGACAAGACAAAATATCACAGTACAAAACGTTGCCTACAGTGGCTTTGTTCATGACAGTATCGGCTATGTCCGTTTAGAGAGATTTTCCAGAAAAAGTGCCGATGAAGTACGCGAGGCATTAATTCGTTTGCAAGAGAAGAGACCATTGGCGGGGTTAATCTTAGATGTACGTGATAATCCCGGAGGATTGCTTGAGGCAGCCATAGAAATTGCTAAAATTTTTGTGCCGACAGGCAGCACCATCGTTACGACAAAAGGGCGCGAATATCATGAAAATAAATCGTATCGTTCATCCATAAATCCTATGGAACCGGATGTGCGCTTAGCGGTACTTATCAATGCCAACAGCGCAAGTGCCAGCGAAGTATTGGCAGGAGCAATACAAGATTTGGACAGAGGGATTATTGTCGGTGAAAATTCTTTCGGGAAAGGGTTGGTGCAAACTATTGTGCCATTGCCGTATAATTCAACACTAAAAATGACAACCTCAAAATATTTTACACCGTCCGGACGATTGATTCAAAAAATTGATTTTGCTCGTAAATATCGAGGATTAAAACAGATAGCCGACTCCGGCATAATATTTTACACAAACAACGGAAGACCCGTTCGCGATAAAAAAGGGATCATTCCTGATATTGAAATTCAACAAGAGCAATTTCCTCCCGATATAGCTCGCATAGTAAAATCATCGCTTTTTACAAAATTTGCAAATGAATATGCCGCCAAAATTAATGATTTGCCCCACGATTTTACTGTAAATAAAAAAGTGCTTAAAGATTTTGAGGATTATATTGCAGCAAATGACAAATATACATACGGCGCAATGAACTCTGTCAAAAAATTACGCTTATCCGCAGAAAAAGAAGGTTACTCCCCTAAAGTGATGGCTCAAATCGAACAAATTGAAAAACTTTTAGAAAAAGAACAAAAAAGCAAAGGTTTCGATAAATACCCATTGTTCATTAAATTACTTGAAAGAGAAATTTGGGCGCGATTCGAATCCAAAAGGCAAAGAATTCAACGTTCACTTTCCGATGACTTGACTATTGAAACAGCAGCAAAAAAATTGGAAACATCCGATTATTATCGTGCATTGCATCCGGCAATTTCCAATCAACGATAATAAAAGACATTTATCTCTATAATTGTGCTGCATTACGATATCAATGAAAACTTGCAGTATTCCGTCTAAAAGACATCAGTTTACATTTTGAGAGAAAATTTATGAATACATCTGTATTGCAAACAGCGTATTCAAGTGGTTTGTCACCCGATGAATACAATCAACATTTTACACAAAGAGTGCAGTTAGCCGCCGTTCCGTCAGCACAAAGTCACGATGAACATTTACAATATGTTCCCATGAATAAACAGCGCTCTGTTCGGATAGAAAAAACATATAAACCATCCCCGGAAATCGTCGAAATCGTCGAAAAGATAGAAACACCACAGACATGGCTTATCATTACTGAAGATTGGTGCGGCGATTCCTCACAAATAGTGCCCTATATACTCTCTATTGCTAAGCTCTCAACCAACATTACGGTTCGTTTTTTACTTCGCGACAGTTTTCCCGAAATCATGGACAAGTATTTGACAAATGGATCAAAAAGTATTCCTAAAATCATTGCTTTTGATACACAATCCGAAGAAGAATTGTGGACATGGGGACCTCGTCCGGCACAAGCAGCACGGGAATTTTTACAGAGAAAAGCTGAAGGTGTGGCTAAATCCGATAATCAGTTGCAATTACATACATGGTATGCGCAAGACAAAGGTAAAAGCATAGAAAAAGAAATTGGCGAACATATTCTCAGTACAAATGAAGTATATATGAATAATTAAGTGGTTTTGCAGTTTTCAGTGTTTACGGTCTTTACACATCAAGACAATCAATCTTGAAAATCTCAGCATCCGCTGTCATTTCTATCAATTTTCAGATTATATTACATATTCAATAATATTTAAGGTATATGACATGAAAAAATTTTTCGTTTATTTTTCGGTCGCTCTTATCCAGATAATGGTGGTATTTGCTGCCGAGAAAAATGAATCGTTTACGGTTTATGGCAATTGTGGTATGTGTAAAAAAACTATTGAAAAAGCCGTAAAATCAATAGAGGGCATCAAAACAGTTTCATGGGATAAAAAAACAAAAAAACTCTCGGTAACATTTGATGATACGCACACATCATTGTCTGCAATTAAAAAGTCAATTGCCGATAGCGGTTATGATATGGAGGATATTAGAGCAACTGATGAAGCATATTCTTCATTGCATACTTGTTGTCAATATAACAGACCGGCAAAAAAATAATTTCCTTGATTCTATTTCTTTTCTTTCATGGAAGAAATATAGTCTTTAACGGATTCTGCTATGGCTTCAGCCATTTCGGTTTGTCCTTTTTCCGAGGCAATGTATTGTTCGTCTTTATCATTGGTTATAAATGCCGTTTCGAGTAAAATATTGGGCATAGAAGCCCCGACAAGAACATAAAAACCCGCCTGTGCGATACCTCTGTCGGCAAGGGCGGATTTTTTTTGAATTTTTCTTTGTAATGTTGCCGCATATTTATCGCTTAATTTCATAAATGTGGATTGAGCCATCGTTGCAAGAATAAGTTGTTCTTCGGTCAGTTTCTTTTGTGATTCTTTATTTTTTTCGAGTGATAATGAGGCATTTTCTCGTTCTGCAACGCGAATGGCATCCTTTGTTTTGCCGGGACGTAAGACATAGACTTCAAAACCATTCGCAGGATGCGGTTTGGAAGGCGCAGCATTACAATGGATACTTATAAATAAGGTTCCTTGATGTTTATTTGCAAATTCTGTGCGTTGCTTCAATCCAATAAACATAACTTTATCACGTGTAAGATGCACCATTGCTTCCGGCACAAATTCTTCGATAATTCGTTTCGCTTTTTTTGCAATA
>JAYRWZ010000199.1:0-7234 GCA_041917875.1 Chloroflexota bacterium
TTGATTGATCATGTCTTTGTGGCATCCCCACAAACACATCTACATAACATTATGATTTTATTGAAATTATATTTTCTTCACTTAGAGATGCTTGAGTATATGCCCCATTTTATACTTTTTGGTTTTGAGATATTCCTCATTTTCCGGCACCGGCTCAATCTCTATGGAAACTCTGTCCACAACTTCTAAGCCATAGCTTTCTAAACCAACTCTTTTTGTGGGATTATTGGTCATGAGCATCATTTTTCTTACGCCAAGTTGATTGAGTATTTGCGCCCCAATACCATAGTCGCGTGCATCGGGCTTAAATCCGAGAGCTTCATTTGCTTCGATGGTATTCATGCCTTGTTCTTGCAAAGAATATGCCTTAATTTTATTCGTAAGTCCAATGCCCCTCCCTTCTTGACGCATATAGAGAATGACCCCCTTTCCGGCTTGTTCAATCATTTCCATGGCTCTGTGCAGTTGTTTGCCGCAATCGCAGCGCAAAGAATGGAATATATCGCCGGTCATACACTCAGAGTGTGCACGTACCAGTATCGGTTCATCGGCAGAAATATCGCCTTTCACCAAAGCTAAATGCTCTTTACCATCAGTGACATTTTCAAATATTTTTACTTGAAAATTACCATGCTCCGTAGGCAGTTGCGCCTCGGCAACAAAACGTACCAATGACTCTTTTTCCAGACGATATGCAATCAGATCTTTTACCGTAATAAGTTTGAGCGAGTGTTTTTCTGCAAAATCAAACAATTCTTCTCCGCGAGCCATAGTTCCATCATCAGCAAGAATTTCGCAGAGCACACCCGAGGGTTGCAAATCCGCCAATTTCATCAAATCAATTACGGCTTCCGTGTGGCCCGCACGACGCAATACGCCGCCGGGACAAGCAATTAATGGGAAAATATGCCCGGGTCTCCCAAAGTCTTCCGGCTTTGATTGCGGATTGATGAGTGCCTGTACTGTTGCCGCACGATCATGAGCAGAAATACCGGATGATGTACCGTGAATATAATCCACAGACACCGTAAAACGAGTACCGTGCAAGGCGGTATTATCGGCAACCATTGACGTAAGTTCTAATTCCTCCGCGCGCTGCTGTGTAATTGACGTGCATATCAAACCGCGAGCATGGACTGCCATGAAATTAATCATGTCGGGCGTGGTAAATTGTGATGCACAAATAACATCACCCTCATTTTCACGATCTTCATCGTCCACAACTATGACAATTTTTCCGGCTTGTAAATCAGCAACCGCCGATTCAATTGTATCAAATTTTCTCATGAATTTTTTACTTTTTTGTTACTGTCACAATCGCTGTTTTATCGAACCATACACGGGTATTTTCTGCAATTTGAATCAGAACTTTACCTTCATTCATATCGCTGATAGTTCCATGTATGCCTGCGCCCGTTACCACTTTATCGCCTTTAGCCATTTCATCCAGCATTTTTTTTACTTCTTTTTGACGCTTCGATTGCGGGCGAATAATCATAAAATAAAAAATAAAAATAATGGATCCGAACATTAATAATGTGGAAATCATGCTGTTCATGCCATCGCCGCCACTTTGCGGTGAAGGAGCCATTGCCATTGCGGGTGCCGCTGCAAGAAGTAAAAATGCTAATTTCATCACGTTGTATCCTTTCATAAAAAATATATTATAAACGTTTGCTCATTTGTTGTTGTAAATTTTTGCTCCATTGACGGAAGCTGCCGTCAAGTATTTTTTGTCGAGCGGTTGTAACAAGCCACAGATAAAATCCGATATTATGGATTGTTGCCAATTGCAGCGCAAGAATTTCCTGCGCAATAAACAGATGACGTAAGTATCCTAAAGTAAAAGAACTTGTATATGTTTTGACTTCCGGATCAACAATATCTCGGCTGAATTTATATTTTGCATTGCGCAGATTGATTTTACCGCGAGAGGTAAATAAAGTGGCATTACGTGCATTGCGTGTGGGCATGACACAATCGAACATATCCACACCTAACTCAATGGCATTGAGTATATTTTCCGGTGTGCCCACACCCATTAAATATCGTGGCTTATTCTGCGGAATACAATCGGTGGAAATATCAGTCATTTCATACATATTTTCGGCAGATTCTCCAACTGCCAAGCCACCAATGCTGTAACCGTCAAAATTCATTTCCACTAAATCAGACATACAAGCGCGACGTAAATCGGGATATGTACTTCCTTGCCCGATACCGAACAGAAATTGTGTATGACCATAGCGCGGTGATGAATTATCAAATGCCTCTTTATTTCTTTTTGCCCAACGTACTGTCATGTCAGCGGATTTTTTTGCATAGTCATAAGTCGCCGGATATGGTGTGCATTCATCTAAAGGCATCATAATATCCGAACCGATTATTCTTTGCGTTTCAATCACATTTTCCGGCGTAAAAATATGCTTCGAACCATCTAAATGGCTTCGGAACTCTACGCCTTTTTCGGTTATTTTTCGTAAATCTTTCAAGGAAAATACTTGATAACCGCCACTATCGGTCAGCAATGGTTTTTGCCACGCATTAAATTGATGCAATCCGCCGAATGATGAAAGCACATCATTGCCGGGGCGTAAATAAAGATGATAGGTATTTCCCAATATTATTTGCACACCAAGTTCATCTAATTCTCTGTGTTCTATGGCTTTGACAGCACCTTGAGTGCCTACGGGCATAAATATCGGCGTTTCGATAATTCCGTGATCGGTTTGGAGAATACTGGCACGGGCTTTACAATCGGCGGCAGTGGCAATGGTGGAAAAAAATGACATAAAATATTATTTCCTACTAAAACTTGCAAGTCGCATACACACTAAATCCTCCAAAGAATGTATGACAGAAAAAGGTACGGTAAATCCATTACACATAATCGAAAATGCTACGGGTTCACGATCGCGAGTAAGCGCATAACCGGAAATAGTCGAAACCGAGGTCATGCTTCCAGTTTTGGCAAAAATATTGGTTTCCGCTCGCGAATTAGTCAATCGTTTATGCAATGTGCCTCGTTCACCCGGTATGGCTAATGAGGCAATAAACTCATCGCGATTTGGGGAATTATACATAGCATTAAGCACCTTGACAAATGATAAAGGCGAACAAAGATTAAGTCGTGAAAGCCCTGAACCATCGGCAATAGAAATTTTGTCAGCATTCACACCATATTTGGTCAGAAATTTTTTCATCATTTGTATGCCATTGTCAAAACTGCCGATGCCTGTTTTTTCCTTGGCAATGGTTTTCAATAATACTTCCGCACATAAATTATGACTGAATCTGTTGGTTATGAGAACAATATCCGATAAAACGGGCGAATTTTGCTCGGCAAGTAAGACTAAGGTGGGATAATTCGGAAAATAATATATTTCCTTCGATTCTAAAAGCGAGCCGCGTATTCGTATGCCCCGACGCTCCAATTCAGAACGAAGTATTGATGCGAAATACAATCCCGGTTTATGAATTGAAGATTGAATAATGACATTATTTCGCCCCTTTCTCAATGGAATACCACCGGAAATAACAAAAGAATTAGATTCAGCACTGCGTAATCCTTCGGCAGTAGAAGCAATATTGGAATCCGTGGTAATTAAATCGTTGATATATGTCACATATTCATTTTCGGGAACAATATCAATATGTGGTTTTTCGCCGGGCGCAATCCCGGGTTCACAAAGAAATTCCACAGTATTATCATAATAATTTAAGCCGCTTACTTCGGGTGAAAACGCAAAGGGTATGTCTTCAATTGACCATCCTTTCGGATACGGCTCATCGGTAAAATAGGTATCATCGGCAATAATATTTCCGCGAATCGAGGTTATCCCTAATGAATCGAGTTTATTGAATACGGCATCGAATATAAATGTTGCATCACGGTAAAAGAACTGCGACAATGTGGGGTCACCCCCGCCGCGAATGATAATATTGCCGATAAATTCACCGCCGCGATTAGCGGTTCCATCCAAATAGAAACGAGTTTTGTAACGGAAATCCTTACCCAAATACTCCAACGCTGCCGCTGTCGTGATAAGCTTCAGATTCGATGCCGGCGTAAAGTTTTTCTCATCATTGCGACGATAAAGGAACTCGCCGCTCTCTATGTATTGGGCTGAAACACCAATATTGGCATTCGAGATTTCAGCCCCTTCAAAAATTCCGTCAAGATCACGCTGCAATTCTTTCAGCATTTGCGCACGATATTGCAAGCGCTCTTTCGACAATGTGTCGGCTTTCCTCAGGGTTTTGCCCGTTGCAGCAGGGCGGCGAATAAGTAAAGAGTCAGTGCGAGCATCGCTCGAGTATCCGCTTAGTGACATGAATAACAACAAGATACCTGTTCTCACAAGTTTCCTGTTTATCATAACACACACACCGGCTATGGGCGGCATTGGGGATGTTTTCATCTGATTATTACTTGAACGTATAAAAATGTTGCACAAAATTATGATTGATTAGTCACTCAATAACCCATCTGATGCCGGAATAGTACATTCTGCCCATAATCGGACCCCACACTAATGATGCGTCAAAGTTCTCACCATAGGGATTTTGCGGGTCAATTATAGGGTGATGTTGCATCGTATCGAGCAAATTTTCGACTCCTGCATAGATCTCAAATCCCATAAATTTATACTGAGCTTGCAAGTTCACTATTGAGAAACCGTCGAACGATGTGGCATAATCATGGCTTTGATCGCTGCCAAGAGAGTGCTTAGCTGCAACGAATGGAATTCGCCCCCCACTGCGATATGTCCAAGTGGCATCAAATTGCCAATCACTCGGCGCATACGATATGCTGAGAAATGATTTATGCGGACTATACAGTGCCCTTTGTTGCATTATGCCATTGGTTGTAAATTGCACATCATTGAAACGATATGCCATGGCAATGGTCAAGGAAGAATATACCTCACCTTGCAAACGTATTTGCGCACTATTGGAAAAACTGCCCGAGCTATTCTTAAAATGTACTTCATTCGGCGATATATCAAGATCAGAAATTACTTGATTAAGAAATTCCGTTCGGAAAATATCTGCATCAACGGTAAACATTTTATCAAACATCGAAAAATACACGACACTTCCTATGCCTATGTTCCATGACTGTTCCGGCTGCAAAACTGAGGGAATAATTATAGTGCGCGAACTTGCTAAAAATGCAACATTTTCTGCGAATATATTCGCAAAACGCAACCCTTTGCCTGCCGAAAGTCGAATTGTGGATTGTTCATCAATATCATATTTAACCATCATTCTCGGCACAATAATATCGCCCGCAATATTGTGTCTGTCATAGCGAAGACCGCTTAATATTGTCCATTTTTTATCCGGTTTTATTGTTGCCTCAGCGAATATTCCGGGTACGCTTTCCGTGCGACTTAGATTAGACACATCGAATATTTCTTCAATATTATCAGCAAGATAGCTTGTACCGGAAACAATCGAAAAATTATCATCGAATTTTGCAGTAAACACAGCCCGTGCAGTGACAGTATATTCTTTACCGTTATAATGACGTAACCCGAATAATGATCTCTGACTATGTGTTTGGTATGTGCCGAAAAATGCCAAATGATATTTTTCATTATCATCAAGTACATGACCGCTTTTAAAAAATGCTTCATAACGTTCTGTATTTACCGTTATGCCATAAGGATTCCAACGAGCAATTGATTGTGATGTTCTAAAATTATTTTCACCGGCAATTCTTTCTTCGGTAAGTGCTTTTATTCCCCATTGTACCATCGTATATTCATTCGCATAACGCCAACGATTAAAAATATTAATTTGGCTGCGCTGTGGAATATCAAGAAAGCCGTCGCCATTATTGTCAATTGTATTATTCATAATAGTGCCATGTGCCAATAATGTTGTCCCAAAATCCTCTGTAAAACTGTAAGAATGTACCAAATTACCCTCCCATCGCCCAATAGGATTAAAGTAAGCATTGAGATGCAATCGCTCACTCTCATGTGGCTTTTTTAATTCAATCTCCATTTGCCCCGTCATTGCTTCATAACCATTGACAACCGAAGCCACGCCTTTAGATAATGAAATACTTTCCAACCATGTGCCGGGAATATACTCCAATCCATACGATGAAGCTAAACCGCGAATTGTAGGCAAACACTCGGTAAGCACCTGCACATAACTTCCTTGCAAACCTAACATTTCGATTTGTTTGGCTCCGGTCACCGCATCAGAATATGATACATCTACGGTGGCATTGGTCTCGAAACTTTCGGCAAGTGAACAACAAGCTGCTCTTTTAAATTCTTTTTCGGTCATTTTTTCTGTCGGTAAGATGGTGGCAGTGGATATAGTCGTTGCATCCGACTCCGCTTCTACAACAACTTCTTCCGATATTTTGGGTTGTAGTGAAATTGCGAGTGTATCACCTATCCTATAATCATGAACATGAAAAGTATCTGTCACATAACCTATTGCAGAAATTACCAGCTCATGTGTTTGTGGAGACTCTTGTAAGCGGAATACACCGTTTTTTGTTGTCAGCACACCTTTGGCGGTGCCATTCCATTGTACTTTTATACCTTCAAGCAGTGTTTTATCTTGTGCCGAAGTGACTTTACCAATGATAAAGTTTTGTGCTCTTCCTGTTAGAATAGCGGAGAGAAACACGAATATTATACTACAATATAGTTTCATTTTTTGTAAATTAAAATGGATAAAAAGTAATACCGCAATGCAGTATTACAACATTTGAATTAAGAAAAAAATGAAAATCTTATAGTCGAAGAATTTGAATAGTGTGAGCTAATTCTTTATCGGGCGGAATATCTGATTCTACAAATTCAGAGGTAAGAAAAGTAGTATTTTTTTGTAAATCAAAGACATAAAATATTGACAAAACGACAATATCAACTATTGTATCCCATGATGTCATCGGTGATATAAGCCAAGAATCATTACTGTCGAAAGTCAGTATTTCATCGCCGCATTTATTGTCATCGTTTTCAGAGTTACAACAATTATCTTGTTCTGTATTTTCACAGCATGAGCTTGCTTGATCGGCATGATGTTTATCGTTTTGTAGAGCCGATTGATGTATGCCAAACAGAAATTCGGTATTTTCAATAGTTCCGCAACAAAAATGTTTCACCACACTAATCCCACCCGCATAAATCGGAATAAGAATAATAAGAATAATTGTGTCGAGTGCTTTACCGTATTTCATGATGCAAAATTAAGAATAAAA
>JAYRWZ010000200.1:0-3538 GCA_041917875.1 Chloroflexota bacterium
CATAACGCGCTTGAGTTAAACATGAAAGCGGTCCACGCAATCCCTCAACATTAAGCACATTTTCTTCAGGAATTTCTACATCTTGAAACACTAATTCGCTTGTGACTGAAGCACGCAATGAATGTTTGCCTTTCATTTCCGGTGCAGTAAAACCTTTCATTCCTTTTTCAACAAGAAATCCACGTACTTTACCTTCAAATTTAGCCCATACAACGGCAACATCAGCAAGTGTGCCATTGGTAATCCACATTTTCGCACCATTGAGCAAATAGCCGCCATCAATTTTTACGGCATTGGTAATCATACCGGAAGGATTTGAACCAAAATCCGGCTCGGTTAAACCAAAACATCCTATAGCTTGCACCGACGCGAGTTTTGGCAACCATTTGCGACGAATCTCTTCCGAGCCATACGTGTAAATCGGATACATGACAAGAGAACTTTGTACCGAGGCAAAGGAACGAACAGCAGAATCGCCTCGCTCTAACTCTTGCATCGCAAGTCCATAACATACATTGTTCGCTCCTGCACAGCCGTATTCTTGGGGCAATGTGATGCCAAAAACACCAAGTTCAGCCATTTTTTCCGCTAAGTGCATGGGGAAAGTTCCGGCTTGATAATGCTTCTCAATGATGGGAAGTACTTCATTATCAACGAAATCAGACACTGATTCCTGTACCATTTTTTCTTCAGGCGACAACAGGTCATATATACCCATATAATCGCAACCATGAATTGCCATATTCTGTTTCCTATACTAAAATTGTGAATGAATTTATCAAAGAAATTTGTAAAGTTAAGTGCAAAATTACTCATAAGACGGTGAAGTGCCGGAAAATTGAATAGAGTATGACATAGTCGGGCGGAGACTTAGAAAGCTCACAAGCACTTAATTCATGCTGAAGTAAAACTTCAACTCTTCAAATCTATATTCAGAATGTATGCTTTACCCCGATAGTTCCATACAATGTTCGAGGATCAGCAGGTATGATACCGGGACCGGGATAGCCGTCGGCACGACGAGTAAAATAACGATTATCCAAAATATTATTGATACCGCCTTCGACTATCAATACACCATAATGCCAACGTGCAGAAATATCTACGATGCTGTAAGCAGGTATTATACCGATAACTGCGGTGGATGAACGCTCTGCATTTGTAGCATCGGAATAATGTCGGTCGGTATAAGAATATAATGCCGTTACACTCAAATCTCCATATTCCAACGTAGCACCGATGCGCATGGTAATCGGCGGCACTAATTCCACTTCCTTTCCGGCAATTGCTCCGTCGGATGCATTTTTATCATAAACACCATACTGATAGCCGATATTAAAAAATGTACTACAATCAATCGGAAAAGAATAATTCAATAATCGAGCATATTGTATCATAGTATAAGATTCTATGCCTGCCGTAAACGATGATGCAATGTTTGTACGGAAACGGTAGGGCAAATACAAAGGCGGCTCATCTGCTTTTTGTAATAAGCCGATTCGATTATTATAGCCAAGATAAAATACCGAAACATCGCAATAGATACCTTGCACTGGAATACCGCGAAATCCTAGATCAATATTATAACCTCGCTCATCTTGTAAATTCGTATCTACAACAATATTAGGATTGGCTACACGAATATCACTAAAAGTAACTGAACGATAATTTTGCGAGATATTAGAATACAATTCTAATGATTCGGATGGTCTCCAACTTGCACCGATACCAAGAAGTACAAAATGTCTGGGTTTTTCCATTGACTCTCGAATCATGGTATCAGCAATGATATTGCCGGCAAAATCACGAGTAATTTGTGAATAATATCCATTGGCTCTTGTGGCTATATATTCATATCGAAAACCCGGAGTTATGCTGAAATTGTCAGAAAGATGAAAAATATTTTCAAGAAAGAAAGCAGCATTTGTGTTGGGAAAAGTAAAATCGGAAACTTCAAGTTTATTGGGCGAAAGAAAGGTAAAATTTGCTGAAGAATCAGCGGTGCCGTCACCTTGTTTGCGGTTTGTTTTGCCTGCATACACACGAAAACCCATTGCTAAAGACGAAGGAAGACCGATGACATCATGTTGCACGATACAACGTGTTTCATTGCCCCAATTGCTGTATTCATCAAAAAGTAATTGCCTGTTTTGACCTAAATCAGCTACGGTAATTCGTTCTAAATTACCCAAAGCGCCACGTTCAGCAATCAAACCGAAAAACTGCGATTTTATTTTTACATTATTTGTGATTCGCGCATTTAATCGGACAGAAAATATATTCCATTGTACCTCGAACCAATTTCTAGCGCGCAATGATTGTTGTGGATTGCGTATAAAATCAGCATCAGACAGCCCGCCGGGTTGCTTTGCCAAATAATCCATACGAGTATATTCCACACCCAAAATAATATTATCCGTTATCGTCACATCGGATGCAACATAGATGTTTTGTAAGGAATATCGGGAATTAGGTCGCCACCCCTCCCCTTTTTTTGATTGATAATAGCCGTATATTCCAATGGATTTGTAACGCGTATTGATACTGTTGAATGTACTCAACATACCGTATGACCCCGCAGATTGCAAAGACTCGATTGTGAATGTGCTGTCATTGTCTATCGGCTTGTGCATACTGAAATTTAACATTCCGCCGAACTGGGTTCCGTATTGCAAAGAAGAAGCACCGCGGATAACTTCAATTTTTTCTAAAGCTTCCGCCGGAGGTGTATAATAGCTTTCCGGATAGCCCAATGCATCTGCACTAATATCATAACCATTTTGCCTTGTATTAAAGTTCGATGTTCTATTGGGACTTAACCCGCGAGCACCGATATTCAATTGCACACCGGAGCCATCATTTTCCCAAACATTTATGCCGGCTACCCTACTATATATTTGCCTTGCCGTATTGGCAGCACGATTGATAGGTAATTCATCAATAATAATCTGTTCTGATTTTTTTGATTCATAAATCGTGACATCAGAAATTGACGGCAAATGTAACTCATTGTTACTGTTCGATCGCTTGGCTTCAACGATAATTTCATTGCCTTCATACGATTCCGGCACAAGGGCGACCGTAAAATTTGTATCAGACCGAGCATGCAATCGTACTTTTCTGTCGAAATAACCCTTTGCGGAAAATGTATAAAGTATCGGTTGATTGCCTCTGTGCTTTAGCAAAATAATCCCTGCGGAATCTGCTCGCAATGACAATGCAGTATGTTTGGCGAATATCATTGCCTGTGGTATCCCCCTTTTCGTTTGGGAATTAATAACTCTGCAACGAATACTATGTGTTTTTACACTTACCTCTGCCGCAAAAACACAGGTAAATGAAGTAATACTACAGAAGAAAACAATGATTAGTCGTTGTAATGATATATCCATTTTTTTTCACTAAAATCATCAGAATATTGAAGCAAATTGACTTTGGGATCAATCAACAATCTGCTTGGGCGACCATTAAGCGTTGCATATACTTCAGCCCGTACCACCGCAATCATCATACCTTTTCGTCTATAATAGTCACCCAA
>JAYRWZ010000201.1:0-16459 GCA_041917875.1 Chloroflexota bacterium
AGACAGATGTTTCCGACCGAAAGTTTTCAATTCGCAGACCCATCATTGTTGCCGAACGTGTAAAAATTCCACCGACATATTTATCACAAATACGAGATTCGGTTATAATTGGTGGTATCTGTAATAATGGCACTGTCAAATTGATTATTGATAATGCTCGATTTAGATTTGGTGCTCATTTTTCTCTGATTAAAGAATTAAATGGATTAGATACCATTAAAACTGGTCAGTGTTTACGCTTTTCACTTCGTTCAATGCCCATAGATACAGGAATTATACGCGATACTCTCTCCGTAGTATCTTGTGGGATAGAATATCGTATCCCCATAGAAATGATGGGACTAAACAGAAATATCGTTTTACTTGCGAACAATACTGATTATGGTGAATCATGTACTGGCACCAGCATTGAAAAAACATTAATTATTGCAAAAAACAATGATCCTATACCATTAAAAATCAACAGTGTTTTCTCAGATAATGCCAATTTCACCATTGTTTCAACGATAAAGGACACTATACTTCTGCCCGGACAATCATTATCCGCAACTGTAAGTTTTTTACCTCAAAATGTTGGAGAAATTAACGCAAATATTATTATTTTTCACTCTGATCAAAGCAAAATCACAGCACAATTTATCCTCAAAGGAGCCGGAGTAGGTGCAGATATTGCAGTAGTTTCAAAAGTATATTTCATGCCTGAGGTTCTTACTCGCACAATAGAAATAAAAAATAATTCGAACAACACAGTTGAAATAGTATCTATAAGTAACAGTCCGTTAGGTATTGTCGCAACAATACCAGCAACGCCATTATCTATACCGGCTTTAAGTTCTCGGATTGTAACATTAACTCTGTCCAGAGAATTATCTGAGAGTGAAATTGATTCAATTGTTTTAACAGCGACTCCGTGTGCTACCAAGAAAATAATTGAAATAGTGCCCTATACAGCAATTTCTACGGTTACTTTACCCAATGTCAAGGCCGATCCTCGAGGAGAAGCAATTATACCGATAGAGTTTTCAACATTGGAGCCGGCTGAATTTGGTGCAAATCGAGTGTTTTCTGCAGAATTTTCAATGAATGCTCGTATGTTTTTGCCAAGATTAGTACGTTCACAATTTGGCACAGGTACATTAACTAAAAATGAAATTGTTAATGATAAACGCATCATTGGATTTTCAGTAATTGGAAATTTCCCTGCCACAGGGATTGCGTGCGAAATTATTGGAGATGCGGCAATGGCAGAAGTGCTTGAGACGCCTATTATATGGGAAAATAATTCACGTTTTTGGGGAAAAGCAGTACTGTTGTCGGCAGCCAATAATGGAAGTTTTTCCCTAACAGAAGGAATTTGCGGTGACCCGCGTATATTTAGTGACGGTATGATAACTTCGTCAATTTATCCGAACCCTGCACATGATGCAGCAGAAATTCAGATAAGTGCGAATGATGAACATTCTTACAATATTGTGTGTTATGATCAATTGGGTAATATGCAATTTTCGCATAACATTACCCTTCCTCAAGGCATACACAGCATTCCTTTATCTGTCAGTGAATTACAAAACGGCATGTATATGATACACATAGAAGTTCT
Organism: Chloroflexota bacterium; assembly: GCA_041917875.1. GTDB lineage: Bacteria > Bacteroidota > Ignavibacteria > Kapaibacteriales > UBA961 > UBA2353. Next base: position 1,601 of record JAYRWZ010000201.1, read on the forward strand.
GAATTCGTCGGTCGCTTTACCTTTATTTATAGCTCGCTAAAACAGAGTAATTTATTTATGAAATATTTGCAGAATTTTTTATCACTATGTATGGTGTTGTCCTTTTTTTGTGCTGGCAATATTTTAAGCACTGAATCCGACAGCATAGTTCTCAAACCCATAAAAATAACAGCATCCATAGGTGGAAACTTCTCTTTACACTCTGCTGATTTTGCAGCTTTACCCGGCATTCCCAATTGCTGTTCCGGCTTTAGGACTGGTATTGGAATAGCACCCGCCTTTTCTGCCGGTATTGAGTTTATTCCCGAAAATTATCTTTTCTGCAAAACGTATGCTTATGGTTTTTCATTAAACTACAGCGATGTTGGCGGTAATCTGACAACAGAAGAATTTTCATTTAATGTTATATCTGGAAATACTCTGAATAGAGCAATTTCTCGACATAATTTGGCCACGAATCTATCTGTTATTACAATTGACCCTTATATTACGCTTTATCCTCTGTCTAATGCTCCACTGGGAATTACGGTCGGTGCTTCTGCCGGAGTATTCATAACCAAATCATTTACACAATCACAAGAAATTATCGAACCTAGGACTATAAAATGGGTCGAAACAGGAACTTCGATAAAAGGTGCTGCTACCGGCACAATTCCTAATGCTCAATCAATCTTTATTGCACCATTCCTGGGAATACGTTATGACATACCTCTGACGCAACAGATTACATTTTCACCGAATGTTCGGATCTTACCGCAGATAACCCCCTTTGTAAATGATCTGGTTTGGAGTGCTTTTCATATTCGCCCATCCATGGAATTTCAATATCGTTTAGTAGAACCACAACCAGAAAAGTTACCGCCACCACCACCACCCGTGGAAGTTCCTAAAAAATTGGAGCTTGCCATAATTGTTAAAAATCAGGACGGTTCAATCATTCATGATGGCGAAACTGTAAATGTAACATACGAAATTCAAAAAAAACGTTATGCACATGATGCTGCACCGATCGTTTTCTTTAAGAAAAACGCATCCGATATTTCGCCGCAAATTCCGCTTGCTCCCACTTCTTCGGAGGAAAATGCGCAAGCATCCGTATTATTAGGTTTAGTCACATTGTTACGTGAGAATGCCGAGGCAAAAGTTGAATTAGTCGGCTATGCTGCTCCTGACGAATCGGCATCAATCGCAGATGCAAGAGTTGGTAATGTTGCTCAATTTCTCGTAGATAAGGGAGTTGATAATATTCAAGTACTAAAAAGAACTGTAAAACCTGATGGTACCGTACGTGAAATTCGTGATGAGTTACTCGATGAAGAACGTTCTGTGCGAATAATTGTGAATGGGAAATTCCAGACAATTCCGGTTGTTTATGAGGAATCGGAAACAAAACACTCATCTATCTCTTTATATTTTGAACCACGTATTATTGCGGAAGCAATTCCATTTCAGGCTTTCGGAAAAGTCAATTTCGAAATGAAAAAGATGTTTGATCTCGGTGATAAAAATATGACAATACAATTTACGACCAACGATATTTTGCAGGGTCAGCCAACACGCATTGTATTTGATTATGCCCTTGCGGATGCAACCGATAGAAGAACGGCATCCGGATTACAATTTAAAATTTCACCATCAGTTAAAACCCTGATTGAAAATAATAAATTCATTTCTTCAACTAGTAGCAATAATGACTTCGTTTTAGGATATTTTAACTTTAATGCTTCAGAGTTTGCCTCTGTAAATTTTGAAACAATCGAATATATTAAAAATGCTATAAAAAATGGTAAGAAGATTCAACTCTCGCCAAAAACGGATAATTTTGGAACGCCCGAATATAACCTGAGTCTTGCCAAATCAAGAGTAAAATCTGCCTTACAATTGCTTGGATTGGACGAATCTAAGTGTACCATCAATTATGACAATATACAACAAAACTATGACCCGTCAGCCATTGCACGCATATTACACCGAACGGTTACGGTGAAAGTTCTCGAATAATATGCGTAACGGTAAAATATGCGTAACGGTAAGACAAATGTATGTAGGATGTTAGATGCAGCAAGGGTTGACTACACACTTCTTGAATACTCTGTCAATGACTATGAACTCGATGCAATCTCTGTTGCAAACAAAATCGGTTTACCGCCTGAAAGAGTATATAAGACATTGGTGTTGCAAGGGTCTTTCGTACCGTACTTTGTTGTTGTTATTCAATCCGTTAAAGAATTATCCCTAAAGTCAGCAGCATTACAAACGAACAATAAATCATGTGTCATGTTACCACAAAAAGAATTGCTGCACATAACAGGTTATATTCGTGGCGGCTGTTCACCGATTGGAATGAAAAAGAAGTTTCCTACATTTATGGACGAATCTGCTTTGGCATTCGATACTATAAGCATCAGCCCCGGAGTTAGAGGTCAGCAAATACTCATTTCACCAAAGGACTTACTATCGGTCACTCAAGCACGAATAATACAATGTGAGTGAATTTTTTTACTCAGATACAAATAATGACACAATCAGCGGTGATACGAATAAAAACGCGAATATCAAGATAAACTCCTTTATAGTATTTTCATTATTGTATTCCTTTTTTCCAAATCGTTTGAAGAGAATCAATAATCGTCCAAAACCGATAATACAAAAAAAACCGATAATTATATGATATATCATTGTTTCACACTTTTTCTTATAATGGTTGAAAGAATAGGTGGAGTGACGAGAGTTGTCAAAATCACAACAATCACTATAACGGAAAATAACTCATCATTCACGACACCCAATCCTTTACCGACCGATGCAAAGATCAGCCCTACTTCTCCCCTCGGCACCATTCCCCATCCAATCAGCAGTTTATTCGTTCCTTTACCTGCCACAAAACCTGAAACGATTTTTGCTACAATTGCGACAGTTGCCACACCCAAAGCAATGAGTAGTATTGGGGGTTGAAAAAGCACATCAAGTCGCACATCTAATCCAACAATGATAAAAAACACCGGCATAAGGAATTGCCCAATGGGTTCAACAATTTCTTCCAGATGTTTTTCGGTGTGCTCCTCAAGTACATGTGTCACTTCTTGCGCAATGGGGTTGGAATCACCTCCTAAAGCAGCCGTGATTTTAGGAATCACTGAAGGACCGTCAAAGGAACTGAAAAACACTTCATCGAGTAATAAGCCCGCTGTAAATGCTCCCACAATCGGGGCAAGACCTATGCTATGGGCAATGTAGGCAAACAATAGACATATCGCTAAAGCCAGACCTAATTTTGCCCCAGAAGACTTGTTGATACTCGATATTGCGCGTGCGATCGGAATTCCGACATAACGTCCTAAGATTAAACCTCCGACCAAAAACAAAAATGAGACTGTAGCAACTCGAAGGACTTCCACAATGTCGAATTGACCGGTTTTTACGATTGATTGGATCACTGACAGAATCATTAGCCCAATGATATCATCAATAACAGCAGCACCGAGAATTATTCGCGCTTCTTTAAGATGTAATGATCGTAAGTCTTTGAATACTCTTGCAGTTATACCAACAGATGTTGCTGTTAACGTTGCACCCAGAAAAAGCGAGGCGTGAGCGATATGTTGAGGGCTTCCTTCTGTGAATATGAGTGGTCCAACAAGAAATGAACCAACCACAAATGGTACAATCACACCCACAAGTGCCACAAGGGTTGCACGCAGCCCAACCTGTTTCATCGTATTGATATTTGATTCTAAACCAACCTGAAACAACAGAATAACAACACCTAACTCCGCGAGGAATCGTAAAGTGTGATCTTGTTTCATTGGCTCAAAAAAGTCAATGGAAAGCAATGAAAGATTGCCAAGCAATATACCGACAGACAATTCTCCAAGTACAGCGGGCAATCTAAACTTTTCGACGATGCTCCCTAACTTTGATAATAAGAGAATAATTGCAATCCATAGAAATGTGAAGGCAAATGCTCCATGTCCGCCATCGGATATGCTGTCCGCCAAGAGTGATTGGGTTAAAGCTATGGTGACAAGTACCGGTAGAATTAACGTTGTGAAATAACTTTTCATTATCATAAGTATATAATGATTGTGCAATAGAACATAGATACAAGTTACAACAAAAAAATGAGAAAAAAAAAGTTCGTATCTTTGCTTCATGACGAATAAAAATCAACCTATCGGAGTCTTCGATTCCGGCATTGGCGGACTAACAGTCCTTAAACATTTACGAAGAATGATGCCGAACGAGCGTTTTTTATATCTTGGCGATACCGCTCGGGTTCCTTATGGCAACAAATCCAAAGAAACAATACAGCTTTATGCACAGCAATGTGCAGGATTTTTGATGGCGAAAAATGTGAAACTTATTGTTGTTGCTTGTAATACAGTATCAGCAAATGCTCTTGATGAAGTACAAGACTTTGCTTCTGTTCCAGTGGTGGGCATGATTGCACCTGCAGCACGTGGAGCTTTGCAGGCATCATTGAATGGCAGAATCGGCATTATTGGCACAAGAGCAACAATTGGCAGTAGTGCATATCAGGATGCATTGCGGATTTTCCATACAATGGTTCCAACGCCTCATTCACAATTGCGTGTTACTGCCCAATCATGTCCGCTTTTTGTTCCCCTAGCGGAAGAAGGATGGCAACATCATAAAGCGGCAGAGCTTATAGCACAAGAGTACTTGGAGCCTATGATTCATGACAAAATAGATACCCTAATCATGGGTTGCACTCATTATCCACTATTGCAAGATTTATTCTCCAAAACGCTTGCTGATGTCCGATTGATTGATTGCGGCGAATATGCAGCAAAAATTTCACACGAAATCTTAATGCAATCAAATAACTTGAGTGCTACTATGTTGCCATCGCACATTGAACACACGGAATATTTTATAACTGATACGACACCGAATTTTTCCGTCATAGCAGAAGAGTTCTTGGGGTACCCGGTTCCACAGCCACAAAGGGTTACAATAGAACCGAATGATGCTTTGCCAATTTCGACCGATATTCACAGTTCAGAGTTTCGATATGGATAACAATGAATTACTCACAGAGTTGCAAGAACGTTTAGACCTCGTTTCAACTAAATATGCACGCAGCTTTCTTCAAACAGTAGATATGCTTGTTGAAGTTGTTACAATGTTCGACCGTTATCATGAAAATAGTCATGTGGCTTTTGTCGGCGAAAAATCCGCTGCCGTAGCCCGGGCGCTTATGTTGTCAGATCGCGAGATCTTTGAAATTGAAACTGCCGGATATCTTCATGACATCGGAAAGTTTTCATTACCCCCGCAATTTTTATCACAACTCTCCTCTGAGTTGAATTCTTTTGACTTTAAACACTATGCCTCACATGTCGAAACCGGACAACGTGTCTTGAGTATGCATGAAGGAATGTTGTCAATTGCTCACATAGTAGGGCAGCATCATGAACGATATGATGGAATGGGATTTCCTGCTAAAAAGCGTGAACATGATATTCATATTGGAGCACGTATCATAGCAGTAACTAATTTTTATCATAATATTATGTATAAAATGCGCGGTTCAAGGCATGAAGCATATTCCACTCCACCTCCGCAGATGCAACAAGAAGCAATAACAGTTAAACATGCCCAAACCATGACCTTGGTTAACAAAAGAGCCGGCTCGATGTTTGATCCAAAAATCGTGGCTGCTTTCAATGCTGTTATGGAAAATGAGCGAAGACAATTTGCCGGTAAATCATTTATGAGGGTAATGATTAATCAGTTGAAACCGGGCATGAGATTAGCTGAGGACTTACGTACCTCATTCGGATTACTTATTGCATCACAAGGCGATTTAATAACAGCTTCAACGATACCCAAGTTAATTCGATTTGCAGAAAATAAAGAAATTTCCATGAAAATATTAGTAGTAGTTTAATGTTATGATTGTTTTAATTATCCGTAAGTTTTTATATATGCTGGTAGTATTACTTGGTGTAATAACATCTTCATTTATTGTCAATTATGCTCTTCCGGGTGACCCTGCGCGTGTGATGCTCGGTCAAAGAGCCGACGAACAATCCGTTATTGCATTGAGAAAAGAACTGGGGCTGGACAGACCCAAGTTAATTCAATATACGGATTATGTCAGTAAAGTAATCAAGGGCGATCTGGGGAAATCATTTACCACCAACAGAGCAATTGTTGAAACATTACAAGAGCGATTTCCGGCAACGGCTTTGTTAACTGTGTCTGCACTCATATTTTCAACGTTTTTAGGCATAATCATCGGGGTTGTAGCTGCCTTGTATCAAGGAAAGATTCTTGATTCCGGGGTTATGGCGATTGCACTGTTTGGTATTTCGATGCCATCATTTGTGCTTGGTTTATTATACTTATTGGTGTTCGGTGTCGTTCTTGATATTCTTCCTATTTCCGGTTATATTGATCGGGGGTGGAATCATCTGATTTTACCATCAATGGCTCTTGCTTTGCGTCCATTGTCCATCATAGCTCGTGTTACGAGGAGCAGCATGATTGATACGTTAAGCCAGGATTATATAAGAACAGCAAGGGCAAAAGGACTTTCTGAGTTTACAACCGTTGCTCGTCATGCCTTACGTAATGCACTTAATCCCGTTATAACCACTGTAAGTGCTTGGTTTGCAGGTCTTTTAGCAGGATCGTATTTTATCGAATATATTTTTAATTGGCCCGGCATCGGCATGTTCACCATAGATGCAATTCTTAAACTCGATTATCCTGCTATACAAGGTTCTGTGTTATTTGCAGCAATTATTTTTGTTATTGTTAATTTTATAGTTGATATTTTATACGCAGTTGTCGATCCTAAAGTAAAATTGAGCTAAATACATGAAAACTGAAAATAGTAACTCCAAAAGTCTGTCTAGCCATGCTTTACAGAAATTACTCAAACATAAGGCAGGTATCACTGGAATTTTTCTCATTACGATTTTGGTAATAGCGGCAATCTTCGCGCCTCTTTTTACATCATTCGATCCAACAACACAAATATTAGAATATTCAGTAAAGCCCATGGGATTTGTTGGCAATTTGATTCTCAAGAATAATCCTTCCACGCCACATACACCGATTTATGTGCCGATACTCTCCTATTCAAAGGAAGCAGACACCCTAAGATACACAGACATTTCCAACCACAAGGTATCTGTTCATGTCAATCAATTATGGGGTGTTGAGGACAATGATTGGCACATCACACCAACATATTATCTTGGAACAGATAATTTTGGCAGAGATTTATTCAGCCGATTATTATATGGGGCACGAATTAGTTTATCCGTGGGTGTAGTCTCTGTTCTGATTTCCTTGGCAATCGGTATTGTCTTGGGTTCTTTAGCCGGATACTATCGCGGATGGGTGGACAATATTATTCAATACATAATCACCGTTGTTTGGTCATATCCAACAATTCTGCTTGCAATACTTTTTTCATCGCTCATCAAATCAGTGGATACACTATTCGGTTTTACACTCAATGCTTATTGGCAGACCTTCATTGTTATTGGTATAACCGGATGGGTTGAAATTGCCAGAATTGTTCGAGGTCAGTTTTTTTCATTAAGAGAAATGGAATATGTTGAGGCGACGAAAGCATTTGGATTTTCTACATTTCGTACCATTTTTATTCATATTTTACCAAATGCATTAGGACCGATAATCGTTGTGGCAACAGCCGGAATAGCCAGTGCAATCATCACTGAAGCAAGTCTTAGTTTTCTAGGTTTGGGAATACAAAAACCTGAACCGTCTTGGGGAATACTTATACAAGACGGCTATGGATATATATTAGCACGATTAAATTGGGGGCTGACTATTTTTCCAAGTATTGCTATCGGTTTGGCTGTCTATGGGTTCAATTTATTGGGAGACGGATTGCGCGATGCAGTGGATCCCAAATCAATTCAACGATAAAAATGAAAAAAAAAATTGTCTTTATACTTGATTCCGATAAATATCATCGAAGCAAATTTAAAAGAGTGATTGAGAGTATCTCAGATTTGGAAGTACGCGAATTTGAGTCATCATTGCTTATGCTTCATGTGATGAAAACATTTGTACCGGATATGGTCATTCTTGAACTTCAAATGCCCGTGATTAATGGATTATCCGTTTTGCAATATCTGAGAAGTCAGGAAGAGACAGCAACACTACCAATCGTCATTTGCACGAATGACTATTCTATCGAATCAAGAAATATCGCTGATAGTTTAGGACATAACGGGATTCACTATCAACCAATTCAAGATGTTGATTTCATGAAGACTGTTCAAGCCATAGTAAATAATTATGACTCAATTCGCGAACATAATGCAGAGTTCTTATCTATCTCAAAAAATCAACCCCAACGGATAATGTCTGTAGATGATGAATTGGCTATTCGACTTATTTTCAGAAATATTGTAACTCACAAAATGCAATTGGATTTTATTGATTTCAGCAATCCGGTAGCCGCCCTTGAACATTTACAATCTCCGGATCTCGAACATATAGATCTAATCATCATAGATATGAAAATGCCGGACATGGATGGAGTTACATTCTTAAAAAAAATCAGAGAGCTTGAGCAGTGTAAACATATCAAAGTTATTGCATGCACAGCAGAAAACGACATTACAACAATTCAAGAATTTTTAAAATTGGGTATTGTGGATTTCCTTGCAAAACCATTCGATCAGGAAGTTGCTCTTAAGAAAATTACGAACGCTATCTATTGTTAATATTATGTTTATCGAATCAATTGATCCAATAGTCAAGAACAAAAAATTCCCGCCGGTATTATTATTGTTCGGCAAGGAATATTTTCTTAAAGACGAAGCCATCTCACATATCATAGAGGCGGCTACGGAAGGTATAAACAATGATTTTGACATAGAAACTGCTGATGCCGAAAATAATTCACAAGAACAAATTGTCGCAATGGCTTCTGCCTTCCCTTTTGTATCAGACAGACGAGTTGTGATTGTAAAAAATGCCGAAAAACTCTCAATTGCTAAATCGAAAAAGAAAGAGGAAAAGATACCAGCTATTGTCAGGTACTTACAAAACCCTTCACAAACAACGTTTTTACTTTTAATTGCCGACACTTCTGAACTAGATGATCTGACATCACAATAGCGCAACAACCGAACGAAAGAAAAAGCAGAACAGAGAATAACAAATCTCAAAGAACCGTTTAACACTATACTTAAAAATCATACCGCAATCGAATTTTGTTCCCTCTATGAACGAGAAATCCCGAATTGGTTGTCAAAAAGGGCTAAAATTGAAGGCAAAGAAATTTCGCCGGAAGCAATTGATTTAATAGTTGCACGAGTAGGAACTTCGCTCCGTGAATTGCATAATGAGTTACAAAAAATTATAACATATTCCCCCGAGAAAAAGAGAATTTCATTAGATGATGTAACCAATATCGTTGGACAATCACGTACATATAATATTTTTGAATTACAAAAAGCAATTGGCGAAAGAAATTTGCCTCGAGCCATTGATATAACATTGCGAATGGTTTCGGCAGAACGAAATGAAATATTAATTATTACCATGCTTACACGGTATTTTCTTAGCTTATCGAAATTACTAGAAGCGACAGCAACCACTTCGAACCCAGTGGAGTTAAGTCGTTCTGTTGAAATTAACTCATATTTTATTCCTGAGTATGTTGCGGCATTACGTCGCTACTCCCCTACGGAATTAGCAAATGCTTTTCTTGCTTTACGGGAAGCTGATATTGCCTTAAAAACTTCAGCCGCCCACACTCAAGCCATTATGCAAAAGATGATTTTATCAATTGTTGGGATTCATTAATGTTCAAACTGATTTACAAATGTGTATTTTGTGTCATTCGGTTGGTATTGCCTCTACTCAAAAGAAAGTATCCAAAACTCAAAGAGCGCGAGTGTTCCTCTGCTGACACTTTTTCCACTATCCAAGAATTGCGTACCGGATACCCGACACAGACTATATTCTGGATTCATGCGGCATCAACAGGAGAATTTGAGCAGGCCAAACCCATTATAGAACAATTAAAAAAAATGTATACAGAATGTGTTGTGTGTGTTACTTTTTTTTCCCCATCCGGCTATAATGCCCATAAAAAGTATGCTTTGACTGATTGCGTGTGCTACCTTCCTTTGGATACAGGTAATAATGCAAAACGATTTATTGAAACATTAGCTCCTGATTGCGCAATTTTTATTCGCTATGATTTGTGGTTTAATTATGTGTATCTTCTTAATAAAAAATCAATACCTGTATTTTGTATATGCGCAACTCTTTCATCATCAATCCCTAAAAATTATATATATACTTTGTATGTGCGCAAAGTATTCGAACTGTGCACTAAGGTCTATTCAGCAAACAAAAATGAATATGAGAAAATTTCACAGTTTTACTCCTCAGTTATTGTGGAGAATTCTTCCGACACACGTTTCGATCGTATAAGTTCTATTGTTGATCATCCTAAGAATTTACCTTTGTCAAAAGAAGATTTTCCAACCCAAAAACCAATAATTATTGTTGGAAGTTCATGGCGCGAAGATGAGCATTTATTTTTTCAAATGTATGTGAGTGACAAACATCAGATACCGTTTTCCCTTATTATCGTACCACATGAACCAACCGACGATCATGTTCACCAACTACGTACTATGTTTACGTCCTGTGTTTTGTGGAGTGAAATAGAGAAAACCCCTGATAAGTATAAAGGTAAAGCACCTTCGATAATAATCGTAGATTCGATAGGGAAATTATTGCACATTTATTCTTTAGCAGACGCAGCATACATAGGAGGTGGTTTTGGTGCAGGAGTACATAGTTGCGCCGAACCTGCCGGATATGGGATTCCTCTGAGCTGCGGAAAAAAAATTGATCGTTCTCCGGATGCAATAGCTTTAAAGAAGGAAAAAGCTCTCACTATAATTGAAAATACTCAAGAGCTGCGACAATGGATTTCTATTATTGTCTTAAACAAAGAAGCAAGATTACGTCGCGGTTTTTATGCAAAAAATTATATAAATACTCGACGAGGAGCTACACATCAAATTACTTCCGATATACAAAAGATTATAGCAAATCATCGAAAAATCACTGAATCTACTCAATAAAAGTTCCCGCTCGTGCATGGGTTTTTTGAGTAACAGTTTTACAAAATTCATCAATCAACGAACAAGGTATGTCACAATAAATCTCTATAATATCACGATAATCAGCTTCGTACGAAACGGAATATAGTTCAAGTAATGACTTCACGACGCCAATGTCTTCGTATGTACACATCACACGAACTTTTGTAGTTTTATAGACGATTTTTTTATTACACAATTTCAACACTTGTTCAGCAGCATCTGAATAAGCACGGGACAGTCCACCGACGCCTAACTTTGTGCCGCCATAGTAACGCGTCACAATAAGCAACACATCGCTTACATCATATTTTTGCAACATAAACAATATGGGTTTACCGGCAGTACTATTAGGTTCGCCATCGTCAGAGAAACGGAAGTCCAAGCCACCGTTACCTAAGCGATAAGCATAACAATTATGTGTGGCATCAAAAAACTCTGACTTGATTTGAGCAAGCCTTCCCAAAGCACTTTCTCGTGTTGTGACATGCGTGCACGTTGCTATAAACCGTGAGCCTTTTACACTAATTTCTGCTCGATATTCTTCATTAACCGTAAAATACGTATCTTTACTTTCTGACACTAATCTACAACCTTATGAATATTGGTATTGTATGTTATCCTACTTATGGGGGCAGCGGCGTTGTCGCAACTGAACTTGGCAAAGCACTCGCTCATCGGGGCCACCAGATACATTTCATTACATACGCGCAGCCGATGCGTTTAGACCGATTTCAAGACAATTTGTTTTATCATGAGGTCGAACTGCCTAATTATCCCTTGTTTGAGTTCCAGCTATACTCACTTTCATTGGCGAGTAAAATTGCAGATGTAGCACGCTTTGAGAACTTAGATATTGTTCATGCTCATTATGCAATTCCTCATGCCGTAAGTGCTTACTTAGCAAGGCAGATATTAGGCGCGGAAACTACAATGAAAACCGTAACGACTTTGCATGGCACGGATATCACACTTAATGGCTTAGACCCGAGTTTTCTTCCCTTAGTTCGCTTTTCGATTGAACAATCAGATGCTGTCACTGCAGTTTCGCGCTATCTGGCTGAAGCTACCAAGAATGGCTTTAATGTTCAAAGAAATATCAATGTTATTAACAACTTCATTGACACGGATTTGTATCAACGACAGCCCTGCACGCCCTTCAAACGTCAGATAGCACCGGAGAATGAAAAAATCTTGATGCACATCTCGAATTTTCGACCGGTGAAGCGGGTTGCCGATACAATCCATATTTTTGCAAAAGTGCGGGATAAAGTCCCCTCTAAGTTGGTGCTAATCGGCGATGGACCTGAACGCATCGAATGCGAGCGTTTGAGCCGTGAACTTGGCATCAATGAACATGTGCGATTTCTCGGGAAGCAAACGGCATTGCCTGAATTGCTTTCGAGCGCTGATTTGTTTTTATTGCCGAGCCAATCCGAAAGTTTCGGTCTATCGGCATTGGAAGCCATGAGCTGTGGCGTTCCTGTCGTCGCAACGAGTATGGGCGGCATTCCGGAAGTTATTTCTCATGGCGAAACCGGTTACATTGCAGAGTTAGGCGATATTGATCGAATGGCAAAATATGCCGTAGAATTATTGACTAATGCAAAAAAGTGGCAGATATTTTCAATAAATGCCCGAGAAAAAGCCATTTCAAAATTCAAAACCGATATGATTGTTCCGCAATATGAGCAATTATATCAATCATTACTTTAATCTTTAATCTATTTCTTCATGAAAACATTTTCAAATTTCATTAATGGAACATGGTCGCATCGTTCCAATGCTACATTTTTTCATAATATTAATCCTGCTGATTGCCTTGATATTATCGGCGAGTTTCCAAACTCTGATTCAACAGATGTCAATGAAGCAGTAAAAGCAGCTCAACAGGCATTTAAACAATGGAGATTAATGCCTGCGCCCAAACGAGGAAACATTATTCGAAAAGCAGGTGACATTTTTGAAAGACGTAAAGACGAACTTGCAAGAGTCATGACCAGAGAAATGGGGAAACCCGTTTTTGAAACCAAAGGAGATATCCAAGAAGCAATTGACACCTGTTATTATGCAGCCACTGAAGGCAGAAGATTATTCGGATATACTGTTCCAAGCGAAATGGACAATAAAATGAATTTATCATTTAGAATGCCAATCGGTGTTTGCGGAATCATTACTGCTTGGAATTTTCCGATAGCCGTTCCTTCATGGAAAATTATTCCTGCTCTTGTTGCCGGCAATACCATCGTATTTAAGCCCTCTGAAGACTCACCTGAATCAGCTATCATATTTGCAGAAATTTTGGAGGAAGCCGGAGTGCCTGCCGGAGTGTTCAATGTTGTGTTTGGTAAAGGTGAAACAGGTGCGGCTCTCGTAGAACATCCTGATGTCAAACTTATCGGCTTTACCGGGTCAACTGAAACAGGCAAACGTATTGCTATGCGATGTGGTGAATTAAATAAAAAATGCTCCCTGGAAATGGGAGGAAAAAATCCACAGATTGTTTTAGATGATGCCGATTTAGACCTTGCTCTAAATGGTGTACTGTGGGGTGCTTTCGGCACAACAGGGCAACGCTGTACTGCTACCTCGCGCCTGATATTACATGAAAATATTCATGATGAATTTGTACAAAAACTAAAGGCAAAAGCCGAAGCTTTACGTGTTGGAAGCGGATTAGATGAAACAACGGAAATGGGACCGGTCATAAATACGAAGCAATTAGCCAAAATTAAGGAATATATAGAAATCGGAAAAAAGGAAGGTGCTACACTTATATGCGGAGGCAAATCGCCGGCAGATGAACGTTTGCAAAATGGAAATTTTTTATTGCCTACAATTTTTACCGATGTTACACCTGATATGAGAATATTCAATGAGGAGATATTCGGACCTGTTTTATCTGTATCGAAAGTGTCTTCGTTTGAGCAGGCAATAGAGTATGCAAATCATTGTGCGTATGGATTATCATCCTCTATTTTTACGCAAAATGTTCACGTGGCTTTTGTAGCGATGCGTGAATTAGAAGCCGGCATCACTTATATAAACGCGCCCACGATTGGTGCTGAAGCACACATGCCATTTGGTGGAATTAAAGGTACCGGCAATGGACATCGTGAAGGCGGTTGGACAGTTTTTGATATATTTACAGAATGGAAAACTGTTTATGTGGACTATTCCGGTCAATTACAAAGAGCACAAATTGATAATCAAGAATAATAGTACTGTGGGGAGTAATACCAGGTACTATTCCCCATTTTTTCCTTTATGTTAATCCAAAAAAAATATGACCGATAATTCCACCGATAAGAAAAAAGAAATTGCTATTGCTATTGCTGTTGTACAAAAAGGTAGTAATCGACAATTAGTTAAGGAGCATCTTGATGAATTAGAATTTTTAGCTGATACTGCAGGTGCTGAAATTATAGCAAAAATAGTTCAAGAATTACCAAAAAAAATCCCTGCAACTGCTATAGGTTCGGGGAAAGTACAAGAAGTAAAGCAGCTCATTGAGGAATCACAAGCAACATGCGTTATCTTTGATGATGATCTAACGCCGATGCAAGTGCGAAATCTCGAAAAAGAATTAGAAGTAAAAATACTTGATCGCAGTGGATTAATTCTTGATATTTTCGCTTCACGTGCAAGAACTGTGGAAGCACGTACACAGGTTGAATTGGCACAGTTAAAATATATGATGCCACGATTGACTCGTATG
>JAYRWZ010000202.1:0-4732 GCA_041917875.1 Chloroflexota bacterium
AAGCGTGTATAAAAAGATTTTGTTCTGATGTACCTGTGCTGCTTTGTAATCGTAACTTCACGGGTTCGCAAGAGTTATCATCCGTCGGATTAAGACCTGTGTGTAAGTGCAACGTAGTTAATGGCTGTCCAATAGTCATTACTCCGACTCTGCCATTATACCATGCACGATAATCCAAACCACACTCGGGCATACCAAAATTGTTAAGTGGAACGTTTGTGTTCCAAAGTGCTTGTTGTCCGTATGCGATATTAGCGGACATCATTAGTGCAGCGATACCGAGTATCTTCTTTACTTTGAAAGAGATAAGCGAAGACTGCGCTCTTTGCCATAGACTGCGCTTTTTGCGAGAGACTGTGCTCTTTGTCATAGGGAAACTCCTATCAATAATTTTTAAAAAACAGGTTCAGGTGGGAATACGGCTTAGCAAACATCTTTTCTTCTATCGCTCTTACAACAATTAACTCCAAAAAAGCCGTGATACTCAATTGAACTATCGCTAAAATAACAACTTCTTTACCAAATACGTAAATTTTTCATCAAAATATCACACATTGCATAGTTTTATGTTTATGAACAACGATGAGGAGCTCGTTTTGAAGCCGGCTATACTCAATCCAAAGCGTTTTTGTGCAGTGCAATAATTTCATCATTGAAAAATGGAGTAATCAATCAAGCACAACCTCAAAATCAGTGTACACTTCATGTATATTCTTCATTTGATTTTTGAAAATTATGGAAAAAATCCACAGAAAAACAGCCACATATTTACTGCAAAGCCAAACTCCGCGTATATTTGCATCATCGTATAATTGTTTCATAGTTTGACTATACAATGGCTTTACCTCAATGCAGCATAACAGGCGGTCGTCGCCGATTAAAACAAGGACATCTATGGATTTTTCGTGATGAAGTCGCGGCCATAAACTCCGACACCGTCGCAGCAGGCGACCTTGTTCGCGTTATCACCGATTATGGCTATGATTGCGGCATAGGATTTTATCACCCGTCCAGCCAAATTGCTGTCCGATTATTACGCCACAGCGACGATGACATTACCGTTGATTTCTTCATTCAACGTTTGCAATATGCCCGCACAATGCGCGAGCAATTTTTTCATGACAGCACGGCATATAGATTATGCTTTGGCGAATCGGATTTTCTACCGGGGCTTATTATTGATCGTTATGACCAATATTTTGCTCTGCAAACACTTTCCGCAGGAATGGAAAAACGATTGCCGCTTATTGTCGAAGCATTGCATCATATATTCCCCGATATACAAGGCATTATTGAAAAAAATGACAGCCGCATCCGTGATTTGGAAGGATTGCCCCGACGTGAAGGCATACTGTGGGGCACAATTCCTGCGGCGGTAAGAATAATCGAAAATGATGTGAAATTAGATATTTCATTAGAACATGGACAAAAAACAGGATATTTTTTCGATCAACGATATAACCGTGCAGCCATAGCAACCATAGCAAAAAATTTACGTGTGCTCGATTGTTTTACCAATCAAGGTGGTTTTGCATTAAATGCAGCCAAAGCCGGCGCGGCTCATTGTGTGGGCGTGGATATTTCGCAAACCGCAATTGACGCATCTAATCACAATGCAACCATTAATTCTTTGACAAATACCGAATTTATAAAAGCTGATGTGTTTACGTTATTAAAACAAAAAGCGCAGCAAGGAGAAAAATGGGATATGGTCATTCTTGACCCGCCGGCATTTACCAAAAGTAAACAGACGGTGCCGCAAGCAAAAAGGGGTTATGCCGATATTAACCGACAAGCATTACGCCTAATTAATAATGGCGGATATTTAGTCAGTTCCAGTTGTTCGCATCATATTTCCGAAGAAATGTTTTATTCTATTATTCACGATGAAGCACAAAGAATTAACAGGCGTTTGCAACTTGTGTGGCGCGGGCAGCAATCCCCGGACCATCCGATATTGCTCGGTATGCCCGAAACGCAATACCTCAAATTTTTTGTCTTTAGAGTGTGGTGATATGCAATCACCCGGTATGTGGAGATTATGCTGCAATGCAGTGTTGATGTGAAGGATTGTGTGAAGTCATATTGCTGCCGCGAGTGCTCGGATTGGCTCGCAATGCGGCGATAGATTGCGTTCATGGATGCTATGATCGAGTATTCCTATCTATTGCATACTATGTCAAGAAAGTGTAATTTTGCCGAATGAAGTATGTGGATGTGTGATTCCTTTCTTCAAAACAATATGTCTTTGCCATTGAACTATGGCGTTTTTTTTAATTTTTTTCGGAGTTTTTTTTATGGTTAAAGCGTTTCTAAGTAATGGTTTAACAAAAAGTTTATTGCTTTCGTCGGCTATCGTGATGGGTATGTTGTCCGGCTGTTCAAAAGATGAAGCTGTTGCTGTGTCCAAAGCGCGTATTGCTTATGGTAATCAGGTGACAATAGGTAATGGCACGGGGCGTTCATGGGTACAAATCAATGATGAGGGCAATCCGGCATCTGTTGGTTTTACATTAACTGCTTCCGCTTTAGAGAATTTACCAACCAATCCTTTTCCGCCAACCGAATATTTTTTGGATTTGCCTGCGGATGCTAAAAATACCGCCTATGATCATATCGGATTGGATTGGGGTCCGATGGGGCATGAGCCGGCCGGTACTTATGATTTACCTCACTTTGATGCGCATTTTTATCATATTGACACCAATACGCGCGCAACAATTAGTCCTGCCGATTCATTAAAAGGAACAAAAATGCCTGCTGCGGATAATATTCCGACAGGATATATTTTCCCCGGTCCATTAACGGCTGCTGCAATTGTGCCGAGAATGGGTGTACATTTTATTGATCCGATGTCACATGAACATAATGGGAAAAAATTTGACCAAACGATGATTTTCGGTTTCTGGGACGGAAAAATGATCTTTACGGAGCCAATGTTTACGCGTGAATATTTATTGAGCAAACCTAATTTTTCCGGTACATTGCCGCAACCCAAAGCATATCCTAAAGCGGGCGTGTATTATGCGACACGATATTCTATTCGCTATAATAGTGCAACCAATGATTATACTATATCGCTCGATGGTTTGACCAAACGTTAATGGTGTGATATGAAAAAAATATTTCGTTGGATTGGAATAGTTCTTGGAGTGATTGTCATTGCTGTGGCAGGCATTGCATCATATATTCACTTTAGCGGATTTCCTTCGTATGAAGTGCAAACCATCACTGCTACGGTGGAATCAACACCCGCACGCATTGAACGCGGTCGCACACTTGCTATGATGCTTTGTGTGGAATGTCATCGAAATGCGGAAACACAATTATTGACAGGAACACAGTTAAAAGACTTACCCGAAGAATTTGGTGTAGCATATTCGCGGAATATTACCCAACATCCGACGAAAGGCATTGGCAACTGGACTGATGGTGAATTGTTGTGGCTTCTACGCACGGGTATTCATCCCAAAACAGGTACATATTTACCTCCGTGGATGCCCAAATTTGTTCGCATGAGCGATGAAGACTTGCATTCGATTATTGCATTTTTACGCAGTGATGACCCTATGGTGCAAGCTGCCGATATTGATAATATCGAATCGCAACCGTCTTTTTTGGCAAAAATGCTGGCACGTGTGGCATTCAAACCTTTTGAATATCCGAGTGCAATCATTGCACCGCCGGATACCAATAACCCCATTGAACACGGGAAATATCTTGCTAATGGTGTGTTTGATTGTTATGCCTGCCATTCGGGTGACTTTAAAACCATGAATGTATTTAGTCCTGAACTTTCCGGCGATTATTATGCCGGTGGTAATAAAATGTTAGATGTCAATAGAATGCTTGTTCCTTCGGTGAATATTACTCCCGATAAAGAAACAGGTATTGGTAAATGGACAGAACAGGATTTTATGAATGCAATGAAAACGGGTTTTCGCCCGGACGGTTCTTTACTGCGCTATCCAATGGGTCGTTTTCATCGCTTAACAGATACGGAAATACGACATATTTATGCGTTTTTACGAACTGTGCCGCCAATAAAAAAAGCAAATATAAAAGCCGAAAATGTTCAACCGTCATCATCGGCAACGCTCGGTGAAAAACAGTATATTCAGTATGGTTGTGTGGGATGCCACGGCACTACGGGACTGGGGTATGCAGATTTACAAAAAGCTCATAAAAAATATCCGTCGGATAGCGTATTGGCTGATGTAATATTGCATCCGAAGACATATTTCGGACCATTGACAACAATGCCGACATGGGAAGGGCGCATCAACCCCAATCATGTGCCGAATATTGTCGGATATGTGCGTGAATTAGGTAAAAAATCAGGACGATAATAATGTGCTTATCTCTATAAATTGCAATATACTATTGCATTTAAAATAACAGCTGAAATGCTACACGATGTGCATTGAGTGCATTGTGTGGCATTTTTTTTTATTATCACAATATATGCTACTCTTTCAATAATTGTGCTATTATCATAAAAAAACATAGCGTTTTTTTATTCCTTTCGATTGTCATATATTATCAAGCTGACGCGAGATAATGATATTGTTATATGATAAAGAATTATTTTTTCTCTGCTGTATTCAAAATTTCTTCAAAAACATCATTGATGCCATTAAAAGCACTTTTTTCTACTTTTTTTTATCGTTATTTGATTGATTTAAACGTAATAACTTGTGTAAATACTGTGTTGTCCGAAACTTCAATTATT
>JAYRWZ010000203.1:0-2742 GCA_041917875.1 Chloroflexota bacterium
AATAGCTCGTTTAAATTGTTCAGGCTCTGTTTTTGAAACATACGGTTCTAAAAGTGCATGCGTTTTTTTGTCGGAATTGTTTTCATAAATGATTGAATAAATTAATTGTCCTGCTGCAAAACAGAACTCTTCATCAGTGTCCAAATGGACATTCTCTTTCTTTTGCAAAATGTCTCTGATTTTTTCCTGCAATGCAGGCAATAGCGTTGGCATATTGTGTCCTCCAAAATTTGAATTATGTGAATCAAAATATTGATTTAATGAAAAAAGTATATCTAATAATTCCCGAATTAAGTATTGATTTTTAAAATCTTCATCACGTTTAACTGCATCTACAATTTCAGAGATAAGTATATCAAACCACATACGAGCAGTAATGGATTCACGTCGTGATTTATATATGTAATCATAAAATGCTTTTCTGTACCTCATGACATTCTGAAATGTCGTAGAACTGCAGTAGTCTTTTGAAATCTCATCAAAATACTTATATATATAACTACCATTGTCAGTTCGTGTAATAAGTGCGTTACGAAATATTTTTTGCACTATTAACCTTTCAAATTCAAATACAGTAGAGCATGATATTGGTTTTACCTCAATAGTGCCTATCGGAAATTGCACCATTGGTCTAACGATCATTTCACTTTCGAAGCGAAGTTTAAGTCCGGCAGCATAATCAACATCTCTAAACACAAGACCATCTTTGGTATTGGCCCAGTTTATGAGTAGATAACATCCGGTGTCTTCATCTCTATTTAGTATTTCACGAAGAATATCATTTGTACTCAGTACTTTTTCTTCATTAATTATTCTTATTTGCTCATAATTCAGTCGTTCCTTATCAATAAAAACAGGTAAAGGATTAGGCATTTTCCTCGGCTTTGATTTCAGAAGTTTTTCAAATTGATAAAGTACAGATGCTTGATGTTCGGATATGAGTGTATTGACTTCATAACTTGTGGTTGTATGTTTCATGAATAACTTCTTTGAATTTAAGCCATTCATAAATGCACTTAGACCTACCTTGCCATCATCTTTTTGAACATCATAGTCATTTTTTAAAAAGAGTTTTTTTTGAAAGTAGTTCTTTTGATACTTCTGCATCAATTCAAGTGTTTTTTCTTGACCCTGTTTATGGTTAAAATAAATTTTCACATAGCTCTTTTCATTCAATTCATCATATTCAGACAGTGATTTGATAAGACTAATAATCGAACCACTCATACAGTAGCTCTCAATTTTTTCAACATAACCCTTTTCTTCATCATCGAATGTGGTAAATGATTTCACATTGATGAAATAATCGTTTAACCGGTTTTTAACATTATCTTCAATCTTTGTTGTTTCTAAGTTTTCTTTTTTAAACCAAAGAGCATTGGGTACTGATGAATGGATTTTTTTCTTTGAATCAATCGTCTTATTAGCATCTATCCATCCCGAATAGTACTCATAATTAGCTACCGGATGAGATTCTTTGGAATTTTTCGGAATCACAACAATATCTTTTGGCAATAACTGTGATTTCTCTTTCGGATACTCCCCATTTTCATCTGGACTTAGTATCAAATGAAGCCCATCACGCGGTATTATATCATCGGTAAAGTATGTCGGCATCTTATCAATGATATACTCGGTAAAGCGAACAATTTCTTTTAGCATAGTAGTTCTTCCTCGTTTATTGTATCTAACAGTTAATTTATTGCCCCAAAACCGCTGCCTGTGCTATTGCCCAAGCCCACACACCAAGCAAATTGTAATTGTTCCGGCGTGCCTTCGGCTATCACCGGACAAAAACTTGCTTTGTTCTTAATACCTTTAATTTCAACAAGTTTTGTCTTTGCCTTCGGGAAATAATCTTTGTCAAAACTTAATCGAATATCATCAGGTAAATTCGCTTTTTTCAACTTACTTTTCATTGTTCCTGTCATCACCATATTCGCTTGCGGCTCGGAATAGATAACAGTGCGCCCTTTTTTTTCTATGGCATCGTATTCTTTGAGCAAAATAGGGCTTTGTAATACAAATTTGGTCTTTTCGCCAAATTCGGGTGGCTCCACAATCTGTACATCGGTCACTTTCATACCGAAAGCTATATTTTTATCTTTCAATATGCCGACAAGAAATTGTTTTGCCAACTGATCATCATAAAAAGAAATGTCCCATTGCGCACCGCTCGGAAACACTAAACTTTGCTCACGCATAGTGCCGCCACGCAACCATCCCAATGAATATAATGAGATATCATCATGAACGGCATTGTCGGGCAAATGCCTGTGAAAAGCACGAATCAACTCATGCTGATAAGAAAATGGAATATCACGCTGACCGCCTGATAATGTTAATGATAAACGCATAAAGCATTCTCCTGTAATTGTGTATGAAATTTTTCTGCAAACTACACATTTTTATTGAAGTAACCAAATATTTTTTTTCAGAAAAATTACGATTTTATTCGAGCTTCTATGATATTAAGTTTTCCTATTTATTTTTAATTTAATTTGCGTACAAATTTAGTGATATTATGAATTTGATATAGTTATTTTTTTCGAAAATCCCCCCCCCATTACGGCATGGCGACCATGAAGCCACCATGCCGCGTTGAGTGTAAGGGGGATTGTTTATCCGCCGAAATTATTACTGTTCAATGTCAATGTGGGCGTATATGCCGAATAGACCGCGCCATAGCCCGCTCGCAAACGATAATGCCATACGCCGCTTTTCACGGTATGGGGTATTGTC